>JAVBQR010000186.1:0-15619 GCA_031548865.1 Planctomycetota bacterium | reverse complement strand
AACGCGTGTTTCTGTTACCGGGCGAATTTCACGTCGCCCGCACTGCCTGCCATATGGCCACCCTCCTGGGCAGTTGCGTATCGGTTTGTCTGCGCCACGAAACGAAGCCGTACGCCGCCATGAACCATTACCTGTTGGCGACGAATCCCGGCGGCAGCGATCCCGACAAAGGTCGTTACGGCGACAGTTCCATAGAAACCATCGTCGGCCTGATGCGCCGTCTCGACGAAAAGGGCAAGATGGTGGCGAAAATCTACGGCGGCGGCGCGGTCGTGGGGCATCTCGGGACCACTTCGGATATCGGCGGCAAAAACATCGCCATGGCCCGGACCCTCCTGAAAAAGCACGGCATTCCCATTATCGCCGAAGACGTCGCCGGTACCAGCGGCCGGCGGATTTACTTCGACACCGCGGCAAACAACGTGGTCGTCAAGATGATCAGCAAAACTGAGGAAGGCGCCCGGCTCGAGGAACGCCGCCGCGACATCGCTTCCCGCAAAACCAAGGTCCTGGTGGTGGACGACTCCCCGTTGGTCCGGAAAATCCTGGTGCAGGCGATCAGCGGCACCCGGGATATGGAGGTCTGCGGCGAAGCGGGTGACGCCTTCGAAGCCAGGGACAAGATTCTCGAGTTGGACCCCGACGTCATCAGCCTGGACATCATCATGCCGAAATTGGACGGCTTAAAATTCCTGAAGAGCCTGTCCCAACACTACCCGAAGCCGGTGGTGATCTGTTCCACCATTGCCAAGGACCAGTCGCAGGTCGCCCTGAAGGCGAAGGAATACGGGGCGGTGGACGTCATCGACAAGGACACTTTGCATCTGTACAAGGGTTTGGCGGTGGTGCAGGAGGCGTATTTACCGAAGATTCGCATTGCTGCCGGCAAGGTGGTCAGAAAGATGATGTTCAAGGACTAAGGGCGACGCCTGAGCGGAGTTTTGTTTGGTTCGGGGCGCAAATTTTGATACAATGGCCTTTGCCGGAGAAATGCGGCAAAGGTCTTTTTGATCAACGGAGCCCCCCATGTCCACCCTCAAAGACGCCGACGCCACCGTAATCGGCACCGAAATCCTCAGTCCCGCCCGTAAACCCGGCTTCCGGCGTATCGGCCTGTTGGGAATGCTCGTCATAATCCTCCTGGCCGCCTGGGCGATTTGGTCCTGGGGGTTCTGCCGCTTTTACGTCGGTCCCGGCAAGATGGCGATCATCACCGCCAAGTCGGGGAAGGCGCTCCCGCCCGGACAGATTCTCGCCAAGCCCGGGCAAAAGGGCGTGCTGGAAGAACCACTCGGCGAAGGCCGGCATATCTGGAACCCCATATTTTACGATTGGGAAATCGTCGACGCCCAGTTTATCCCGCCGGGAAAAATCGGCATCGTCACTTCGCTGGTCGGCGACAACCTCCCACCCGGGGAATTCCTGGCCGAACCGGGGCAAAAAGGCACTTGGCGGCGGGTTCTGGGGCCTGGCCGTTACCGGCTGAATCCGATTGGCTATACGATTGACATCATTGACGCGGTGTCGATTCCGGTCGGCTTTGCCGGGATCGTCACCAATTTGTCGGGCGGTCCGGCACTGGAAGGGGCGTTCGCGAAACCGGGGCAGAAGGGGGTCCGCGAAAACGTGCTGCAGCCGGGGATTTATTACCTCAATCCCCGCGAGTACCAGGTCTCGGCGGTGGAAGTGGGGGTGAACCAGGTGTCGTTGGTCGGCCAGGCCGGCACGGTGGTGTTGACTAAAAACGTGGTGATGGACGAAAACAACCAGATGATCCAGCGCCTCAACCAAAACGTTCTCGAAGAACAGAAACGCCGCCGCGAAGAGTATCAGAGCGCCGCGTCGAACTTTGTCGCCCCGGCGCAAATGCCCAAGCCGCCGGCGCCCAGGCCGCAGGCCGCGCCCATGGCTCAGCGGGACAGGGACGCTTTGGGCGGCGGCTTGTCCGAATACGTCGATTCGTTCGCGAACGATCCCGGCGCCGCGGCACGGCGGATAATCGTGAAAAACCTGCCTGCCGGCCAGGCTCCCTCGGCCGCTCCCGGCCGGACGCCGGTTATGGACAAGGACGTGCCGCCGGCCTTTATCCTGAACCAATTCGTCAATTTCCCTTCGCGGGACGGCTTCGACATTTCCCTCGACATGACGGTCGAGTTTGAACTCCGCCCCGAGCGCCTGGCCGCGATTTACCGCGATTACGGCGACCTGCCGGCGGTGGTGGACAAAATCCTCATGCCGCAGATTCTCTCGGTGTCGCGGCTGAAAGGTTCGGCCTACCGCGCCGTCGATTTCATCGCCGGCGAAGGCCGGGAAAAATTCCAGAACGATCTTACGGACGCCCTGAAAATCAGCCTTGGGGAAAAGAACCTGCTGATTCATAGCGCCCTTATCCGCAACGTCAATGTCCCGGCCCAGATTTTGGAGCCCTTGCGGGTGGCGAGTTTGTCGAAGGAAACGGACCTCACCAACAAGGAAAAGCAGAACACCGCGAAAAAGCAGGCCGATTTGAACCGGGAAATGTCCCTCATTCGCCAGTCGGGGGAGCAGGTGGCGCAGGAAACGCAAAAGCTGAAGGCGGAAATCGACGCGGAAATGCATAAGACGGTGGCGACGATCCAGGCCGAGACCCAGAAGGAAGTGGCGTCGATCGACAAACAAACCGCCGCCGTGGACGCCCAGCGCACCATCGCCCTCGGCGAAGCTAGCGCCGATGCGGTTCGCCTGGTCGAGGAGGAGAAGGCGAAGGGCTTCGGCATGAAGGTGGAGGCGTTCGGCGATGGCGGCGGCGGTTACGCGCTGTACGAGTTCGCCAGCCAGTTGAACCCCGATATGAAGATAAACCTTATCCACGCCGGCGACGGCACGCTGTGGACGGATTTGAAGAATGCCTCCCTGGCGGAAATCGGCGGGGCGAAAGGCTTGCAGCAAGGCGGCGGGAAAAAGTGAAAGCAAGGAGTGGTTCATGTATTATCTGCAGGTCGAAGAGGAATTCGCCTCGGCGCACCAGTTGCGCGGCTACAAGGGCAGGTGCGAAAATTTGCACGGTCATAACTGGCGGGTGCTGCTGAAGGTCAAGGGGCCGAAGCTGGACGCTTTGGGCATGCTGGTGGATTTTGGCGATCTGAAGCGGATTCTCCGCGAGATTTTGTCCGGGCTGGATCACATTTTTCTGAACGAACTGCCCCCGTTCGATCGGGTCAACCCGACCTCGGAGAATCTGGCCGCGTTTCTCTTTGAAACGCTGGGTGCGCGGCTTCCGGACGGGGTGAGCATGCACGAAGTGACGGTTTGGGAGTCGGCCCGCTCGGCGGCGACGTACGACGGGATTTGAAGGGTAGTCAAAAAAAACCGGCCTCGAAACGTTTTTTAGCGTTCGGGGCCGGACCAACAATCATCGCGAGTTTTCGAGCAGGCATTGGAAAACGGCGTGGGGCTGGTACCGCCTTCCGGGTGGTGTTGAGGAGTCGCTTGGACGCGCATGGCTCAAGGGCTGCCCATCTTTCACCGCTGTACCGCGTTACCGCAATGCGCCGTTTCTGTTTACGTTAGCGTCTACCGCGCCTTTCCCTTTTATTCCTTCCTCGTTTTCTCTCTACATAAAGTGACTGTCGCCAGGCCGAGGTTTGACTTCGCTTATATTGCCATTTCAAATACAATATGTTGCAATTCCGGCGTCACTCCAACTTTGTTCGTAAATATCCGTAAATTGTTGTTTGCATTGAACGTTTAGTGTGCTATAGTAAAATTAACAAAGTCGCTTACTAAGCTTTGCGGCGGCGGCGGATCAGTTGCTGCCGCGGCGCGCAAAGGAGGTAAAAAAAAGTCGGTTGTGGAAGGAGAAGGTAACGACCCAGGAGGAGACAGGCCCCGCAGGCTGGAGTGAAGACCGCGCCGTGGTTTTGGCTGACCACGGCGCGATTTATTTGGGGGCATCATTCCTTGTCATGCGTCACCAGTTCATTGGCCGCCTCCCGCTCCGCCTTCTCGGCCTCCATGCGCGCGAGAACCTTCCTCCGGTATTCGGCGAATTCTGGTTCGCAATCCTGGTAGGCTTTGGCGAATTCCGGGTCTTTGAGCAATTCAGGGAGGGAGTCGAGAATACGTTTCATAGCCATGATTATCTCCACATACAGGGAATGGGCGGTATACTATTGCAATTCGGTTAGGCGCCGTTTTGCTAAACGTAACTCGCCTTGGGGAGTTTTCGCACTTTTTTTTATAAAGCATCGCAGTATGACGACCCGCCTGCCCACAGTGGTGCAATAAAGACCTCGTCCATGTCCGCTTTTGGATTTTACCCGTATTTCCCATATTCTGCCTTCAATATGCTTGACATACGGTTCGGTGAGCGTCGGCAAACCTAAGTCTTCAATCATAGTTATAACATGAGAAAACTTGGCTTTAATATCCTTTGGCAATCCATGGAATTCATCCTCCACCAAATTATTCAGGTATACAACCTGCCATTGTTCGGACATAGCACTTACCCCTCAACAGGGCAGCTCTAAAAAAGCCGTTTTACCCGGATACTTCGTCAGGGTTTCGCTCTCGCGTTTTGTAACACAAACCACCACCGCGTGTTACAAAACGCTGCCACTACGCCCTTCCTCGTCTGCGGGCAAAACAGCTATATTTAGAGGTGCTCAACGGTGTCATTATACTAAAATATTTAGACGACTGCCATAAGCCTGTCGTACTTTACCGTTACGCCTCACGTTATACTCACCTCAGCCCGCAGCTTATTGAGTTCGGTCTGGGTTTTGACCAAGTTCGCATAAATCCCGTCTTGGGCGATGAGTTCGTCGTGGCTGCCGGTTTCGGCGATCTTGCCTTCGTCGACGACCACCAGGCGGGTGGCGTTGCGTAACGTGGCCAGGCGGTGGGCGATGGCCACGACGGTGCGGGAACGGATCAGATCGGCGATGGCGTCCTGGATCGCCTTTTCCGTTTCCGAGTCGACGCTCGAGGTCGCTTCGTCGAGAATCAGGATCGGGGGGTTATGCAGGATCGCCCGGGCGATGGCGATGCGCTGGCGCTCGCCGCCGGAGAGGGTTATTCCCCCTTCCCCCACCAGCGTGTCGTAGCCGAATTCCTTGTCGACGATGAAATCGTGGGCGTGGGCGGCTTTGGCGGCGTGTACGACGGCGGCGAAATCGGCGTCCGGGTGCCCGTAACGAATGTTATCCATCAAACTGGCACGGAAGAGGAACGGCTCCTGCATGACGATGCCGATTTGCCGGCGCAGGTCCAGGAGCCGCATGTCCTTGAGGGGCCGGTCGTCGATGCGGATTTCGCCGGAATCGACGTCGAAGAAGCGGCAGAGAAGGTTGATAATCGTCGACTTCCCCGCACCCGAGCGCCCGACCAGGCCGACCATTTCGCCGGGGTTGATATTCAGGCTGATTCCCTTGATGACCTCCTTGCCGCGTTCATAGGAGAAATGGACGTTCCTGAATTCGATATGACCTTTGAATCGGCCGACCGGTTTGGCGTGGGGGGGATCGTACACTTCCGGAATGGCGTCCAGAACGGTGAAGATGCGCTCGGCCGAGGCGAAGGCGTGGTTCATCCAATTGGCGATGACCGTGAACCACTGGAGCGGCGTGTAGAACTGCCACATCAGGGCCACGTAGGCGGTTATGGAACCGACGGTGAGGTTCTCGCCGGGAGCGTGCGCAGAGACCCGTTTCGCCGCCAGATACCACACCACCGCCACGGCGATGGACATGATCCAGAAAGTGCCTTCGGCAAAGCCGGCGTAGGCCCGGTCGATCCGCACCACCAGGCCGAAGACGTCGGTGTTGAGTTCGGCGAAGCGGCCGGCGCGGTCGTCCTCGGTGCCGGCGGCCTTGACCGACTTCAAACCGCGCATGGACTCGCCCAATACCGTATGCATGGTCGCCCAGCGGGCGCCTTCCTTTTGGAAAAGCCCGTGCAGGCTCTTCCAGATCCAGCGCACTCCCAAAACCAGCACCGGCACCGGCACAAACACCACCAGGGCGAGCCGCCAGTCGAGCTCCCACAACACGTACGCGATGGCGAAGAAGGACAGGGTATTCACGAACAGATAGGGCAAGCCGTCGATGAGGAAGTGCTGGAGTTCCTGGGTGTCGTGCATGACCCGGGAGACGAGTTCGCCGGCTTCGCGTTTCGAAAAGTAACCCATGCGCAGCTTCTGCATATGGGCGTGGAGGCGGGAACGGAGGTCGGAAATGAGCCGGCTGGCCAGCCAGGAAGCCAGGTAGGTCGAGGCATACCGCGCCACAAAGAAGACCACGCCGCACAGGAGCATCAAGCCGACCAAACCTTCCAGCCGGTCCCGCTGTCCCCCGAGGATGACCCCGTCGGTGATTTCCTTGGTGAGAATCGGGGGGATAACCCCGGCGAAGACTCCGATGACCGTGCAGATAATGAGGACGGTCAGGCGGCCGCGATAATCCTTCAGTAGACCCATCAGGCGGCGGAAGACGGCGAAGGATTTCACGCAATTCGGGCAGGTGACGCCGCGTTCCGGCAGGGGATTGTGGCAATTCGGGCAATAGGCCTCGCCCTCGGGCTCTGGAGTTACTTCAGGCAAACCATCGAGGATATTGTTGACCAGCCGGCAAAAAACGCCGAATTCCGGCACCAGGGTTTTCGAGTATTTGATGAGCCGGCGTTCGCCGCCGCTCTTCATCTCTGCCGCGAGGGAAGAGGCGCCGAGGAGCTCGCGGATGTGGATTTCCTTGAGGTCGGCTAGGGCCAGATCCAGGAGGATGTCGCCCTGGTCGAGGACCAGGAGACGGTCGCCTTTCAGGACCAGGTAGGCGGTGCCGAATTGTCCGGCCATATCCAGGTCGGAGGTTTGCGAATAACGAATTTGGCCCTCCGGATAACGTGCGTCGAGGAGGTTCCGGAGGTTGTCGGGTAGTTTGTCGTTCAGCATGTGGTCTCGCGTTATAATGGACGGTTGGTGGTAAAGCCGGGACAGATATAATAAAATAAATGAGCAGCCGAAAAAGTCGGATAATTAAGCTACGCAAAGCGAATTCCCGGTGACTGCATTTAGGAGGAGCCCCTCATGAGTACCATAGTAAAAAAGATTGTCATCCCCCCCGACCACAAAATCAACCTTGATTTGGAATTCCCGCCTGAAAGCATTACGGGCGAGGTCGAGATGACTATAATTATCAAGCCCAAGGGCCCAGCCCTTGGCAAGGACGGTAAGCCCCTGAACCGAATGGCAGAATTGCGCGGTATATACAAAGGTCAGGTATGGATGTCGGATGACTTTGACGCGCCACTGGAAGATTTTAAGGAATATATGTGATGCGGTAATTTCGGATATCCTTACGATTGATTACTAATACTGGTATGATGAAGTAAGGAAAACAGTACGTGGAGTACAACTATGAGCACTATAACGAAAGAGGTTTACATTCCAACAAGTCATAAAATTAATTTGGACGTGGAACTTCCCGCGGATTGCCCTACAGGTGCTGCCGTTATTACCTTGATAGTCGAAGCCAAGGATAAACAGACTCAGGATAAGCCGCCAAAACCCAAGAATCGAATAGCTGAGCTATATGGCATATACGAAGGTCAGATTTGGACTTCAGACGACTTTGACGCGCCATTGGAAGATTTTGCGGAGTACATGTAATGCGACTACTTTTTGATACTCATGTCATTATTTGGTATTTTGAGCGAAGTCCGGCTCTCAGTGTCAAAGCTAAATCGTTCATCGAAAACCCCAATAATGACTTATATGTCAGCATTGCCAGTATTTGGGAAATGTCCATCAAAGTTAATCTGGGAAAGTTGAAACTTGCGTATCCTATCAGGGATGTTACCGATAAGCTTCGTGATAAGGGTGTTGCTTTTATACCAATTTATGAAGAACGCGCCATAAGTGCCGGTATGCTCCCTCTGCACCACCGGGATCCCTTCGACCGCATGCTGATCTCCCAAGCCAATCGGGAACGCATGACTTTGGTCACCCGGGATGAAATTTTCCAGCGGTATGATGTCTCGGTAATGTGGTAAAACGCTGTCACCTCACCCACCTCTCTCCGACCCCCGCGCAGGCGCTGCTTCCCTCCATTAAACGGTTACGTCTGTGACCAAGCAACCGCCATTAAAATAGAGCCGCTATTTCGCCGTCGCCGCGTGCATTCTCTTGCTTTGGAAGCGTCCGGGCATTAGAATGAACGATTGCGGAAAATTTCCGCAATCAACGCATTAGCTGTATACGTCGCGATTGGTCGGAGGCTGTACATGATTAGTGAAGCGACCCTGAAAAAATTGCGCACCCTCACTTCCGATCTCGTCCTGGTCGGCATGACCTCGGCCAACGAAGAATGGCGCGTCATCCACGAGAAAGCCGACGAGCTCTCCGGAGCCTTTCTCCAGGACGGCGACTCCGACGCCCAGGAAGTTGCCGGAACCATCGCCGACATTGCCAAAACCCTTTCGAAAGGCATAATAGCCAACCCCGAAGCGGGCGTAAAGGCGATCCAAAGCCTCTCCGGCGTGCTGCAGGGCCTCAACGGCGGCTCCGGCATCGTCGAGTCCCACCGCAAGCAAGCCCTGGCCGAAGCCGGCCTGTTCTTCCGCGACGCCAAGAAAGAGGAAGCCCGGGTCAAACAAGCCACCACCTTCGAGGACGACGACGAACAGCGCGAAATGATCATGGCTATCGAGCAACGTATCGACGAGCTCGAAAGCGCCCTCCTCGCCCTCTGCCCTCCGGTTACCGAATCCGACGAAGTCCGTTCCATCTTCCGCCAGTTCCACACCCTGAAAGGCGAAGGCGCCATCTGCGGCATCAAATCGGTGGCCGACTTCTGCCACGGCATCGAGTCGGAGATCGAAGGCGCCCGCAGCGGCAATCTCATCCTCACCAACGGAATCGTCGCCGCCCTGCAGGAATTGACCGCCATCGCCCGGCAAATCCTCGCCGGCGTCAGCCGCGAAGACATCGGCGAGGATCTCATCCAAAGCCTGATGGACGAGCTGCACACCGGCGTGGTGGAAGCCCAGAGCGGCGGAAACGCCGGAGCGGAGGAAGCCGCCGCCGGAACGGAAGGCGGGGAAGAGGATCAGGACAAATTCGCCGACTTTTTCTCCGGCTTCGCGCCGCCGCCGCCCGGATCCGATCTCGGGGACAGCGATGGGGAGGAGGTCGGGATTACCGGCGACTGCGGAAGCGCCGGGGATAGCGAAAACACCGGGGAGACGCCCGCCGGAGACCTACCCGAAACGGTTTCCGAACCTGACGGGGATGCGCATGCCACCACCGCTTCCGGCGGCAACCTCAGCGATGCCGCCGCCGCCGCGGTAGCCGACGCCATGCTGGCGGAAAGCCGCGCTCCCGAACTCCCTTCCGAAGGTATCAGCGCCGCCGAGGCGAGGCACTTGGCCGAGTCACTGAGCGCCGCCGAATTCCTCAGCACCGTCTTCACAGAAAACGACCCGGACGCGGCCCCGGAGCTTCTCCTCGCCCGCCCGTCCGCCGGGCCGGAAAGCGCCAAGGCGACTCCGGAATCGGCCCTGGCCACCTGGCCCGATCCGGAGGCCGCCGCCGCCGATCACGAGGAGCCGGTGGAGGAAATCAACCTTTCCGCCCTGCTCGCCGACGCCTTCAGCGTACCGGCAAAAGCCCCGGTCCCGGTTCAGGCCGCAACTCCCGCCGCGATGCCGGCAGGGACGCCGCGCCCGCGGGAAACGCCGCCGCCGCTTCAGCCGCCAGCTCCGGTTCGAGCTGCCCCGCCGGCTCCGACTCCGACTCCGGCTCCGGCCGCGAAAAAAGCCGCCACTGCCGCCGGCAAAAAAAGCCCGGGTGAAGAGACGGTCATCGTCTCGGGAGATCTCGCCAACGTCGCCGTCGACACCGATTCCGCCAATGGCGGCGACACCATCTCCGCCAGCGGCACCGCCATCCTCGCCGCCGAACGCGTTCTCGCCTCGCCCGCGTCCGGTGCCCGCAAAGACAGGGATAAGGACGAAAAGAAAGTCGACGAGAACCGGGTCAAAGCCATTTCCGTCGATGTCAACCGCCTCGACGATCTACTCGAAATCGTCGGCGAGGTCTCGCTCCTGGGCTCGTACATTTCCAACCATCTGCAGGGCCAGGAAAGCATGTCCCTCCAGACCACGAATCTCCTCCGGGCCTGCTCCCGCCTCCAGGACGTCGCCAGTTCCATGCGCATGACCTCCATCCGTCCCCTGTTCATGACCGTGCGCCGCGCCGCCGTTGACGCCGCCCGGGCCAGCCGGAAAATGATCGACATCAACATGAAAGGGATCGACACCCAGGTCGACCGTTCCATCGTCGAAAGCCTCTCCGCCGCCCTGATTCACATCATCCGCAACGCCGTGGACCACGGCATCGAGCCCGCCGACGTCCGCCGCCGCGCCGGAAAACCCGAACGCGGCTCCATCACCATTTCTGCCAGCCGCACCAATTCGGACATCGTCATCGAACTCGTCGACGACGGGAAAGGCTTCGATCTCAAAGCCATCCACGACAAAGCGGTCAGCATGGGGAAAATCGCCCCCGACGCCGTCCTCACCGACGAGGAGGTCGCCGACCTGGTCTTCCTTCCCGGGCTCTCCACCGCCAAGAAAATCACCGGGCTCTCGGGACGCGGCGTGGGCATGGAAATCGTCCGCGAGTCCATCGACTCCCTTCGGGGACGGGTGGAAATCAAGACCGCCGAAGGCAACGGCTCCACCGTCCGCATGCGCTTCCCGCTGATGGTCGCCGCCATGGACGCCATGATGGTCCGGGTCGGGAAAAACATCCTGGTCATGCCGGTCTCGCAGGTCCGCGAGTGTTTCCGCGCCTCCAAGGCCGACATCGGCACCATCAAGGGCGGCGGCACCATCGTCACCATTCGCGGCGTCATCCTCCCCGTCCTCTTCCTCGGCCGGGAATTCGGTATCGAAGCCGACGCCAAAGCGGCCGACGCAGGCGTCCTGGTGGTGGTAGAAACCGGCGAAATGCTCGCCGCCGTCCTGGTCGACGACACCATCGGGTCCTCCCAGGTGGTCATACGTTCGCTCGAGGGGCCGCTCGCCAATTCGGAATTGGTCGCCGGCGCGGCCATCCTCCCGGACGGCGCCATCGGTCTCGTAATCGAGACGACCAAACTCACCGAACGCGTCGCCACCACCGCCATGAAGGCCTTCAACGACGCCGGGAAACGCCAGGCCGAGAACTCGCGGCAAATCGACACCGTTTCCATCGGCTCGAACCAGGTCGGCATCATCGACTTCAACATCATGGCGCCGGGCGATCAGGACGGCAAGGCACGCACCCACGTCTTTGCCATCAACGCCTTCAAAACCCGCGAATTCGTGCCGATTACCCAGCTCCGCTCCATTCCCGGCAGCCCCAAGGGCTTCGCCGGCATGATGCTCCTCCGCGAAAAAACCGTCCCGGTGGTGCACATGGGGGTCGTCCTGGGCCTGCTGAATGAAGCCCAGCGGCGCCCCGAATGGGAACAGATCGTCCTCATCTGCGAATTCTCCGGGAAAACCGTCGGTTTCCTGGTCAGTTCGGTGGAACGCGTCTCCTACATCTCCTGGGAGGACATCATGCCGCCGCCGTCCACGGGCGGGCTGATTCAACTGGAATACATCGTCGGGACCATTCTCATTTCCAAACTAAAGGGAACGCTCGGCGGCGACAAGAATGCCAAAGGCGGCGAACTGGAAGACGCTTCCGGCGCCGGCGGCAACGGCAAAAAGGCGCCAGCGAAAGGTGAAAAGGCCGGCGAAACGCTTCCCGCCGCCGCCGCCAAGAACGCGGCGCCGCTGCCGGTCAAACCGCCGGCCAAAGGTAAAACCGCCTCGGTCCATCCCGAGGCGCAGGTCGCCTTTGTCCTTGATTTCGAACGTATCGTCGGCAACGTCCTGGAACTGTACGGCGACATGGGCACCGAACTGGGGAACGTCGGCGAAGCCAAAAAGGACGGCGTCCGCATCCTCCTGGTCGAAGACTCGCCCCTGATTCGCAAACAGACCAACAAGGCGCTCAGCAAAGCCGGCATCACCGTCATCGAAGCCGGTGACGGCCAGGAAGCCTGGGAAAAAGTCGAGGCGATGCGCAAGGAAGCCGACAGCAGGAAGGAATCCATCTTCACCCGCGTCGACCTCATCCTCTCCGACATCGAAATGCCCAGGATGGACGGTTATACTTTGACCTACAACATCAAACACGACCCGGTCCTGCGGGTTCTGCCGGTGCTGCTCCACAGCTCGATCACCAACGACAACATGATCAGCCGGGCCACGGAAGTCGAGGCCGACGGCTTCATCCCCAAGTGCGATCCGAAGGACTTGGCGGAACAGTTGAAGAAATATTTGTAACGGGCAGCCCAAACGGGTGGTAGCGGAGGGATTTTGCGTTTTGTTGCGGATGAACGGAGTTAAAAAAGGGGTAAACGTCGGCAGACGTTTACCCCTTGGTGTTGTGCGGGTGGGTGCGGCCAGTTATTTCTCAGCCGCCCACAAGCCGTGCAGGTTGCAGTATTCGCGCGCTTTTACCTTGCTCGCCTTGGTGTAGAAGACGGCTTCGGGTTTGTCGGTGGGGGCGAGATTTTGCCGGAGGACCTGGCCATCGGCGAAGAGCTCGATGGCGACGATCCAGTGTTCGGGGGTCATGGGATGGGGGACGGAGCCGACTTTCACCTTATAGCCGCCGTCGATCTTTTCGATGACCGGGACGTGCTTTTCCTTGGCGCCGTCGGTGGCGCCTTCCTTGAGGAGTTTCATGGGTTTCTCGCAATGATTGGGCGTTTCCTCCTTCGGGGCGTCGGCAGTGCCTTCGGCGATGATTTCGAATACGGTGCCGCAGTCGCATTTGTACATCTCGTTCAGTTTCTTCATGGCAGTCCCTTTGCATTCTAGTGTGTGAGCTTCCGGTGTGAAATTCGCCCTCTCAACTATGTATCAGTAATTTTCGCAAAGTACCTCGAAGTGGGCTTGCGGATGGGCGCAGGCCGGGCAGGTGGTGGGGGCTTCGGCGCCTTCGTGGTTGTAACCGCAGTTGCGGCAGCGCCAGGTGACGGATTGGGGTTTACGGAAAACGGTGCCGCCGAGGATGCTTTTACGCAAGGCGAGATAGCGGCGTTCGTGGTATTTTTCAGCTTCGGCGATGTGAAGGAGGGCGTCGGCGATATCGTTGAAGCCCTCCTCCTTGGCGGTTTTGGCGAAATCGGGGTACATTTCGAAAGCTTCGTAATGTTCGCCGTCGGCGGATTCCTTGAGGTTGTCGGCGGTGGAGGAGATGACCCCGAAGGGGAAGGCGGCGGCGATTTGCTGTTGATCCCCGGTCATGAATTTGAAGAGGCGTTTGGCGTGCTCTTTTTCATGTCCGGCCGTTTCCTCGAAAATGGCGGAGACTTGCACCAGGCCTTCCTGCTTGGCTTTGGCGGCATAGAAGGTGTAGCGATTCCTGGCTTGGGATTCTCCGGCGAAGGCGGTCATGATATTCTGGGCGGTTTTCGACCCTTTAAGATGCATGTGGTTCTCCTTTATAATCGAGGAAAAAATTAAGAAGTGAAGGAAAGTTTTGGGTAAACAATTCCCATGGCGCGTTAATATGGCGGACTACGCATTTACATGAATAACCTGTCGGCCAGCGGGGGTGAATCCGCGCCGCCGCCGACAATTTTTATTAAAGGGGGATTTTAGCCTGGGCGGGTATTTGGTATCGATAACATGTTATTAAAAAAAAGGTTCCCGTCCCCAACCACATAGTTGAGATCAGACGGGAACCAGGGTGAGGGGTAATTTTAATGAGCGACGCCTTGTTGATAAGCATTTTCGTTATCGGTGTGTTCATACTTTATTTCCATCGCTCTAACTAAACTATACAAGTTTCACATAAGTTGTCAAGAGTTTTTTTTGGACGTATTTAACGCGGAATAAAGAAATTTTATAGCATAACCCCGTTTTTTGTGTAAAGGTCGTGCTAATAGGCCATTACAAACACAAACTATTCCTATTTAGAGTATACGGCATAATTCCTTTTATGCAAAAAAAATTTCTGAAACTTGTCTCTTTTCTGAAACAAAAAGCCAATCCCGCTTTTACTTGAAATGATATGCAGGTAAGATTACAAGTATTAATTGGTGGTCTTTCCCGGACTTTTCGAAAAGTCCAAAAAATGCGAGGTGGAAAAATGACTGCGCCGCAACCTCCGCGAAAAGACGACCTCGACGCCTTTTTCGACGCCGCCGCCAGCAACAACCCCCGCGCCGTGCGCATGGCGGCGGAAAAGGTCAGGACTCCCGCCTCTGCCGCGCCTTCCCAACCGCTGGATTGGCCGCCCGACCTGCCTCTGCCCCAAGACGCCAACCCGGACCCCGGCGCCGGATCCGCAAACTCCGCCCCGCCCGCCGCCGACCAGGCCGACATCGAGGATCAATCCCCCTACGAGTTCCTTGCCGAGCATTTGAACGATTCCCGCCTCGGGAAAAATCTCGACGGCAAATTCATCGCCATCGATCCGCAAAGCATGGGCGATTATCGGCGGCATGGCGACGCGCCGTTTGTCCTGGTCCCAGCCGGCGTGCACCGTTATCTTCCGTGGTGGACTTGGCTGGTTATCGCCGGCGGTTTGCTCCTGGTCATCGCCGGCATGGTCCTGTTGCCGGTCTTTCACCTGAACCGGCTTACCGGCCGGTTGGGTGACAGTAACGACGCGGTGGTGCAGCGCACCATGCGCCAGATCATCGTCAATGCCGACAACCGCACCGTAAACAAGCTTTACGACTTGGCCGCCTCCTCCGACGCCGGCATGACCACCCGCCTGCGGGCGGTCGACACCATGAGCCTGATCCGGCAAAGCGCGGAAGTCGACCGCGCCCTGCTGCGTTTGGAGCTGGCCGGGGGGACCGACGAAAAGGTGCGCGAAGCCGCCATCGCCGCCCGCAAGCAGCGGGCCGCTTCCCGAACCAGGGCACTCCCGTGAACAGGCTTCCCGCCGACCCCACCGCCCCTTTCACGCTGATTCTCAACGCGTCGCCCCATCACGAGGGCAACGCCATGGCGATGGCGCGGCGCCTGGTCGCCGGTTTACCCGGGGAGGCGGAGTTCGCGCATTTGTACGATTTGCATATCCGCCCCTGCCGGGGCTGTTTGCGCTGTCGGGCGGGCGGGGCGTGTCAGCAGGGGCCGGGTGACGATTTCCTTGGAGTGATTGCCAAGCTCATCCGGGCCGACGCACTGGTGTTTGCGTCGCCCTTGCATTTTACCTCCCTTACCGCCCCTCTGGTCGCGTTTATCAGCCGGTTGCAGGCCTATTGGCCGGGTTTTCGGGCCGATCCGGGGGGAATGCCGCCGGCGCGGCGGCGGGGCGCCTTGCTACTCTGCGGCGGGGGGAATTATCCCCGCATGTTCGAGCCGGCCCGGGCGGTGGCGGCGGCGGCGTTTAAGACCTTGCGGATCGAATTCACCGGCATGGTCACCGCCTCCGGCACCGATCTCCTGCCCCCCCTTTCCCAGCCCGAGGTGGTAGCGGCGCTGGCGAGTTTGGCGGGAAAAATGCGTTAGTGCCACGCGCGAGAATAACGGCGACATGATGGAATGCCGCTGAAATAAGGACAAAACCGCCCATAACTGTTTGACA
>JAVBQR010000040.1:0-5851 GCA_031548865.1 Planctomycetota bacterium | reverse complement strand
TAATCCGAGAGGCGGTGGCAAAAAACGGCACAACATACCGTTTACCATCCACCCTTTTGATCACACGACTGTTGTGGGGGCGCCTCCCACAACAGTAGCGTAGTAGGATTAGTCAAGAAATATTGTGTGGGGAGCGGGCATTGGTAGTGGGTAATCGTTTACTCATAGCCAAATAACGATATTAATATATCACACAATTTTCACCTTGGCAAGTTTTTTTCATCATTTTTTTGCTTAACCGCGTTGACGCGGCTTAGGCCCTCGGCTAAGATTGAGTGGGCATAGAACGCTGTTTCGATGTTTTCACCTGTCCGGAGTAACAACCATGCTGGGTAGCAAAGGCCTTGCCGTCGTCCTCGCCCTGATTGTCCTGGCCGTTTTCCTGGTCGGGGAAGCCCGTTCCCGCCTCGACCGCATCGCCGCTCCGATGCGCGAGTCCTTTCAGGATATGGTTTACCTGCCGCGCGGGGATGCCCTAAAAATCCTCGCCTGCGGTTTCGACGCCCCCCTCGCCGACGCCCTCTACATCAAGGGGCTGATTTACTTTTCCGAAGCCGTCCTCAACCGCTCCGGGAAAACCGAAGCGCAACGAACCGGACAACAATATACCTACGACCTTTTCGACGTCATCACCGACCTCAGCCCCCGTTTCATTCGCGCCTACCAGATGGGTTCAATTTTCCTTTCCTCCGCCGCCTCCCTCGACGTTAACCTTAAAGGCCAGCAATTGCTGGAGAAAGGCGTGGGCGCTTTCGACAAAATCGAGGCGAAAGGCGAAACGGTGCCGATTGACCCCCGTTGGCTTTTCCATCTTCTCCAAGCAACGACCTACGAGGTGAATATCGCCAGCAAGGTCCGCGCCAGCGGGGATATCGCCGGAGCGGCGGAGGCGAAGCAGCATGCGGCGGAACAGTTCCAGCTGGCTGCCCAGTCCCCCCAGGCTCCGGGCTATGTCGTCCGTGCCGCGGTGGGGTACCGCTCCACCGCCGCCGGCGGGGATCTGTTCGCGGCCGGGCAGGCAATATTGGGCGTGTGGCACGAACTATACCGCGAAGCGGTGCGGCGGAACGACCAGGACCTCGCCGCCGAGCTGGAGAAACGGGCCGAGGAAGCCGACAAGTATTTGCGGGATTTGCGTGACACCCGCCTGCTTGAAACGGAATTATCCCGGGCGGGGCGGCGTTTTCGCGCCGATAAGGGCCGGCTGCCGGACGGGCTGGACGACCTGGCCCGGGCGGGCTATATTCCTGCCCTTCCCGCCACCCTCCCGCTGGACCGGGAGGACAGTCCCGACCGTTTCCTGGTTCTCCCCGACGGGTCTTTCCGCAGTGAGCATTTGGCGGAAATGGAGAAGACCAATCAGGAGGACTATCTTTTCAACGTGGTCAATCTTTACCGGCGGGCGAACAAGGGCAAGCTGCCGCCGGATATGGAAACCTTGGTCCGGGAAAAATATCTTCCCCAGATGCCGGTCCCGCCGCTGGCCGAATTGGGCCAGATCTATCGGTACAATCCGGCCAGCGGTCTGATTCGGGCGGAAATGCCCGATACGAAAGCGGGCGGGGAGGAGGAGGCCGGACCGAAGGCCGATAGGTTGGGCGACTCCGAGTAATACGCGGCCGGGGCATTCGTGCAAACAAATGCCCCGGCCGGTCAGATCGAGCGTTCGCTCCGCAACATTTCTACGATTCATTTTACATAATAATTAAGCGGCTTTACCAAATAGGCCTGCACCGGCATTTTGTCGGTGGTGACATAGCCGGGTTGGCTGTTGATGAGCTGCGGGATGCGGTTGACGATGGTGGCGCAGGTCAATTCGACCGTGGCGGGGCGATTGACGACGCAGGTGGTCTCGGGTTCACCTTCGAAAGTCCATATGTTGGTGTCGAATTCCTCCGGTGCGTACACCTTGCCGATATTTTCCGTTTCGAGGATGATTCCCTCCTTCGTGGTCGTAGTGACGATGGCGGACATGCCGGTGGCGTCGCCGGCCTTGATGGTCATCCCGAGGGTGGACGACACCAGGTCCTTCTTGTAGGTGAGGGGCATGCATTTCTGGGTTTGGGAAACGATGGTGAGGCCGAGGCGTTCACAGAGCCAGCCGTTCTGGTTCCACATATAGGAGGGTATGTAGGCGCCTTTCTCCACCAGCGCCTTGATTTCGTCGGAGGATAGGCTGTTGTAATTGCCGATCTCCTTCTCGAAGTCGGCGATACTGAGGCCGGCGCCATGACCTTTGGCGAGGGCGATGCCGTAGTCTTCGACGTTATAGCTGCTGGAACCTTTGATCTTGGTGATAGTTTTCATCGATCCCGCCAGGGTAGTTACGAGAGTTCCCCAATAGAGGTCGGGGTAACCGCTGCCGCATAAAGTACAACCGCCGGCTTTGGCGGCAGCGTCCAGTTCCTTGGTGAGGGCGGGGGAGGAGTTCCAGGGGTAGAGGGCTTCTTCACAAGTGGTGATAGCGTTGACCCCGTTTTTACCACAGGCGAGGAAGGCGTCCTTCAATTCGGCGACGGTGCTGCGGGTGGCGATGATGGTGACGTCGGGTTTGGTCTTGGCGAGGACCTCGACTGCCGCCTTGGCGTCGGAGATGGCGATTCCGAGCTTGCCGTAGCCGAGGACTTCCCCGACATCCTTGCCGACGACGGCGGGATTGACATCGAACGCGGCCACCAGTTCCGCCCCTTTGTCCATCGCGTAGCGAACCAGGTACTTGGCCATTTTTCCGCATCCATATTGCGCCACTTTTACCGTGCGATCCATGTCTTTCCTCCTATAAAAGTATGCCCTGCCTCCCGGTGGACTAATTTTACCGTCTACATTTTGTAAGATTGACATATTGGAGAAAGTAATTATCATACCTTGTTATGGTAATTTTCACCACCAAATAACAACTCTCATCAAGGATAAAGGATAGCAAATGCCACGACTATTCCCGTGCAAGGCGATCCTTGCCGGCCTGCTGAGTGTTGCCACTGGCGTATGCCTCGCGCTTTTCGTTATCTTCCCCAGCGCCGCCGCCGGGGAAAGCCACCTAGCCAGCGTCAAGGAAAGAGGTGTGTTGCGCGTCGGTATGTTTGCGGTCGACCTCCCCCCTTTCTATTTCGTGGACAAGGATAGCGGGGAAATGGCCGGCTATGATGTCGATCTTGCCAAAAATCTCGCCCACCTCTTCGGCGTCAAACTCGATATCCAGCGCTTTGGGCCGCCTTACGCCAAACTCACCGACGCGGTGGATGAAGGCGTCGTCGACATACTTATATCTTACGCCAGCATCACCCCGCAACGCGAGGAAAAATACGCCACCGTAATATACGAATACACCAATTTCGGCTTTCTCATGGATCTCGACAAATTGGAGAAGGAGGTCGGCCGGGAATTCGTCGGACCCGAGGACATGAACATCCCCGAGGTTAAAATCCTGGTACAGGGGAATACCCCCTTCGTGGCGATTCTCAAGAAATTTTTCCCGAACTGCACTGCCGTTGACAGCGATACCAATAATGACGTCCAAATCATGGTTGATGCCATGGATAAGGGGGAGGCCTGCGTCAGCTTCGACCGGGAGCTCGTCTTCCTCATTTACAACCGCTTGGATCCAGCCGATTTCCACCGCTTCCTCATGCATCCCTTGCCGGAAATCGTCAATCCCGTCGGCATGATGCTCCGCAAAGGTAGCGATCTCGCACCACTTATACAGAAATATGTCGACAACCGCGACGACACCCTTGAACTCACTGAAATCATCGACAAATACCTGAAATTCCGGAATACCGAGGGGACCCCAAAATGAGAATCAGCCTGAAAATCGCCTTATCCATTTCCCTGTTGGTCGTTGTCGCCCTGCTCATACTCGGCATCAGCCTCTACAACCTCCGCCGCGTCAACGAAATCGTCCGGCACGTAGCCGCGATCATCGCGCCCAAGGTTGTGGTCAGTTCCGAAATCGGCACCGCCCTCAATGACGTCCAGCTCGCGCAACGGAATATCCTGCTCCTAACCCGCCAGGAAGACCGGCAGAAAATCGCCGACTCCTTCCCGGCCATCAGCGAGCGCATGAACCGCAGCCTGGGGGAACTGGACCGCCTGGCCAAGGCGGGTGGCGGCGACAACAACGCCGACGTCCTGCGGAAAAACTGGGACGACCTCATGCGCGTCAATCAGGAAATTTCGGTCAAAGCCCTGAAAAATACCGCCGACAAAGCCCGGACCCTGACTCTAGGCGCCTCCGCCTCCGCTTTCGACGCCTGTCTGGCTTCACTTGACGAACTCGCCGCCCTTCTCACCAAATCCAGCGCCTTCGCCGCCCGGCCCGCCCTGGAGCGCGTCAACACCACCCGCGCCGACATCTTCGCCCTGCAGATCCTGGAGAAGAACGTCACCATGGAAAACGACGGCGCGAAAATCCAGGACCTGGTGCAAAAATCCCAGACCCTGGTGCAGAAACTCGATCCCGAAGTCGAAGAGATTGTCCAGGGCAAGAAACTTCCCGCCTCCATCCGCGAGAAATGCGTCCGCTTCGGACAACTTTTCGCCGAGGTGAGAAAAGCCAGCCTCGCCACCATCGAAATCGCCAGCCAGAACGAAGACCAGCAAGCCTTTGTCCTCGCCGAAACGTCCGGCCGGGAGAAAGGCGACGCCGTCGCCCGCCTGGTCGGCGCCGTCAATGCCGAAGCCATGCAGGAATTCGACCAGGGCACCAAACAGAGCGAGGCCGCCGTCCGCTCCTCCGCGTTGTGGCAGACGGTCATCTCCGTCGTCGGCCTGGCCGTGTCCCTGGCACTGGTCACCTTTGTCGTCCGCGGGGTTATCCGGGGGCTGAACAGCGCCACCAACACCCTCGCCCTGACCGCCGACCACGTCAATGACGCGGCCGGATCCATTTCCGACGCCAACCGGCACCTCGCCGCAGGCTCCGACACGCAAATCCGCCAACTCCAGGACACCTCGCAAACCCTCGCCGAAATGGCCTCCATGACCCGGCAAAGCGCCGAAACCGCCGCCAAAACCAAGGCCACCACCGCCGCCACCGTCAAACTCGTCGCCTCCGGCTCCGAAGCGGTGCGGGACATGTCCGCCGCCATGTCGGACATCAACAACCAGTCGGAGAAAATCAGCCAAATCATCAAGACTATCGAGGAAATCGCCTTCCAGACCAATCTCCTCGCCCTGAACGCCGCGGTCGAGGCCGCCCGCGCCGGCGAGGCCGGCAAGGGCTTCGCGGTGGTCGCCGATGAAGTCCGTAATCTCGCCAGCCGTTCCGCCCAGGCCGCCCGCGACACCTCGGAACTCATCGTCGGCACCGTCGACAAGGTGAAACACGGCTCCGGCATCGCCTCCCGCCTCGCCGACAGCTTCAAGGCCATCGAGGAAGGCACCAACGAATTCAACACCCACATCCAGGAAATCAGCCGCGCCACCGACGAACAGGCCCATGGCGTCGAACAGGTCAACACCAACATGGCCGGCCTCGAACGCACCACCCAGGACAACGCCGGGCATGTCGAGAGTTCCGCCAACTCCTCCGGCAACCTGATGCAGCAGGCCGACGCCCTGACCCACATCGTCGATTCCCTTACCCACATGGTTCAGGGGAAGGGCGCGACGCCTTCCGCCGCCGCCTACCAGACCCGCCCGCCCGGGCGTTCCACCCCGTCGCCGCGGCTTCCCGGGCCGGGCAAGGTGTTGCGCCCGGATGAAATCATCTCCCTCGATTAAGGCGTTGCCCTAACCAGTGAGCGACCGGGGGGAATTGCGCCGGAAAATTATTATTGCATCGTGCCCGGTCCAGCCATATAAATGTCACCTGACATATGCAGGGGAACTCTTCGGAGTTGAGAAGGTTAGA
>JAVBQR010000027.1:0-41496 GCA_031548865.1 Planctomycetota bacterium | reverse complement strand
AACGTGAAGCGATATCGCCAATTATGGGTAGTTGCAGTCTACCAGTTTTACTTTCCGAAGAACAGGGGAATTCTTAAAAAAAACGCAATTTATTCACTCGCATCCGCGTGAAATTAATGGATTTACATTAATTATGAGTTTCGGAATGCGTTGAAATGTGGTCTAAGCGTCGAAAAATCAACTACATGGATAGTAAAAGATGAGCCGCGCTGTCCACGGTGTCTCTGGGTTGAAAAACGATTATGGCTTTTCAAACGCTTTTCACCATTTCGCTTCGCGTTCGGTATAGTTCGGAAGCCAAAATAGGCAGGAATAAAACCTATAGCGAAGAAATAGGTATGGTGTCCCTGTATTTCCTGCTGTATTTACCCTGTATTTACCAACGCCTTTGACCGGCTGGAGTCACCGAGGCGGCGGCGAAAATGACCTGGATCTCCATGACCATGAATGCGGCGGCCCCCATGTCCAAAGATCAAGTCGACGAAATAGAACGCACCTTCCGGTCGTGACGATTGGGCGCATATTCAAAATAAACCTCATTTCGTGAAAAGCCATAATCGTTTCGTTTTTATGGCGGGTCGATGCCTTCCGGGCCGCTGTTTGCAATCACTCCGGCAAAATGTTACATAGGGTCGGGCTTGCGGTAATTGTCGGATTATGATAGAGTGGGCCATCGGTTGTTGTTGAAATACATCGCTGGCACTGCAAAAGCCTGCCTCGCTTTGGGAAGAGGGCACGACCTTGACTACCATCCCCTTCAAGCAAAATCCGGACCAATCGGACGCGCCGGAAAGTAACGATGCCCTGGCGCTGCGGCTGCTGCGGCAGGGCAAGATTCGCGCCGCTTTGGACCGCGCCAAAAGCGTCCACAAAGCCCGACCGACCCCGCAAAGCGAGACTTTTCTCCTGCAGTGCTACGCCGCCAGGGAGAGGGAGATGCGCGCCGCCGGCCGCGCCGCCGAAGCGGACGCCCTGTGCGCGTTTGTCGCGGAGAACTTTCCCGGGAGCGACCTGGCCAGGGTCGGAAATCCCATCGCGGCGTCCCCCAAGGTAACCACTCCCACGCCTATAGCCGCCCCGACAGCCGAAACCGCCCGGCAAGGGCCGTCGGAAAACGATCCCCTGGCGGCAGCCCTGACCCGCCTGTCCGACCCCGGTATTAGTGAAGACGCCCGACGTGCCGCCGAGGAGACGGTAGCGGAGGCGGCGTTCAATCCGCTGGCTTTGGCCGAACATCCGGCCTTGTCGCCGGGACATCCGCTTGCCGCCGCGGCGAAGGCGGTGGCGGAGGCTT
The DNA here is from genome assembly GCA_031548865.1 of Planctomycetota bacterium. Classification (GTDB taxonomy): domain Bacteria; phylum Planctomycetota; class SZUA-567; order SZUA-567; family SZUA-567; genus JAJBSZ01. The sequence goes on along the minus strand of JAVBQR010000027.1, from coordinate 40,202 downwards.
TTTCGGCGGTGGTGCAGCGGCCCGTGGCCGATGCGGAAATCGCCCTTCCGGAAATATCCCGCCGCAGTCCCCTCGCCGGTTGGAAATTGCTGATTCGCGCCATCGCCCACCTGCAGCGACGGGAGGACGAACAGGCCGCAACGGCATTGGAGCGGCTCGCCGCCATGCCCTCCGCGCCGGCGCGGCTGGTCCCGGAGTTGCGGCTGATTCTGGCGAACCAGGCCGAGAAGCTGGACGGCGAGTTCAGGCGGATATTCGCGCCGTGGCGGCCGAGGGAGAAGCGCCTGCCCGCCGCCCTGGCCCGCGTGGACGCGGCGCTGTCCTGGTTTTTGCCAAAAGTTGTTTTGGACTACCGTGAGGCAAAAAAAGCCAGGAAAATGGAGAAGGAGCTCTGCGCCGCTTTGCACAGCGCCGCCGAAGCAATCCGCCTGGAAGCGCCAAGCTTGGGCGAAGCTTTTCGCGGGTCGGTTGTCCCGAAGGCGCTTATGTTCACGAATGTTCCCTTGCCGGAACTTGAAAAAGCCGCCGGCGGAGCCGCCGTCAGGTCCGCCGCCTTCTGGCGGTTGGCGGCGTTGGCGATGGAAGAGCGACTGGGCAGATGGCAGGGCAGCGACAGCTTGGGGGATTTATGCGCGGCGTGGGACGGCTACCGCCGGCATGGAATTGCCGAGGGCTTGTTTCCCGGGGGCGGACCGGAAGAGGCGGAGATTTACCGTCACCTGGCGGAAACGCTGATGGATTTCCAGGCTTACCGATGGGACGGTTTTGCCTTAAAGGCCAATAACTTCGGGGCGGATTATTGTTACGGTCCGGAACAGCCCGAGGCCGTCCGCGCCCTCAAGCCGGATGCGAAAGCCAAACCCCTTCCGCCCGACCCGGCGTATCTTTTTGGCGAAGCGGCGCGTTTGGCCCCTACTTCAGCTATTTTCCGAACCTGGCTGGACGCGGCCCGCCACCTGGAAAAATTTGGCGCCATGGGCTTGGGCGGCCCCATTGGCAAGAACTTTTCGAAAAATGTGCCGTCGGAAAAAGTGATTGAGGCGTGGAGCCTGGCGCTGCCGAACGATCCCGCGCCCTGGTTGCTACTCATGAAAGAGGCGGAAGACCGCGACGCTTTGTCCCTGGCCCAGAAACATCTCGCCCGGGCCGAGGCAATCGACCCGTTGAACGCCGACCTGAAGCGGGGCAAATGGCGCCTGGTATTGGCGGTGTGCCGGAAGCACCTCAAACAGGGGAAGGCGCATCTGGTCATGGCCGATCTCGGGGAGCTGAAGGAATTGAAACGTTTCGGACCTGACCATACCGACTGGCTTTTGGAAGCGATCCGCTGGGTAATCGTCTCGCACCTCACCGCGGAGGCGGAAAAGTGCCATGCGCGGCTGGTGGAGATGATCGGAGGGGGCGAAGCGGGGAAGGCGGCGGCGGCGCTCCTCGAGTCGGGATTATTGATCCTTGCGCACCAGTCGCTTTATCCCAAGACCTTTTCGTCGCCGCCGCTGCCGCCTCAGAAGGAAGCGGCCCAAGTCCTGCCCGCCATTATCGCCGTTACCCGCCTTCTCCAATTGTCCGGGACCATTTTCGGCTGGACCAAGAAATCAAAATGGCCGGAGTGGATTGCCAAGGCGCTGGAGCTGGTGCCGGAAAAGGATTTGCCCTTCCTGGCCGAGACCATGCTGCCGAGCGGCCATTACGAAATATTGTTCAAGCTGACCGCCCGCGTCCTTGCCAAAACAGCCAAGACGAATCATACCGGGCAGGCTTTGTATTTGCGATCCTGCGCGCTACGGTCGAGTAAAACCTATCAGCTCCTACGGATCCAGCAGTGCCTGCGGGCGGCTGCGGAAATAGCCCGCCGAAGCGATGACCGGGCTACTTTGGATGCGGTGACCGCCGTGGTCCAAAAGGAGGGCGAATCGCTCAGGTATTTTTCCGATCCCAGGGCGACCCTGGCGCCGATGTCGGATAACCAGATTAACGAGGTTATCAAAATTGAGCGGAAAAACGCCGCTTTTCCCAGCGGCAGGGGTATTGACCCGTATCTGGATTCGATATTTGACCAGCCTTTTGACGATGATGCTGACGAAGACTTGGACGATGATTTCGACGATGATTTCGAGGAGTCCGATTGGGAAGAGTTGTGCCCATGTCCGGAATGCCGCAGGAAGCGTGGCGAACGGGTAGCGGGCGGGCGTGGGGGCGCCGCCGATTCCGGCCTGCCGCGCGAACTCAAAAAGCTCCTGGAAACCACCACCGGCGTATTCAGCCAGGAATATCTGGACCTTTTGCGGGGATTCGGCTTGTCGAAGCATGGCGCGCGGATAATCGCGGAAATCATCACTCCGGTCCTGGTCATGCGCACGATCATGGGGAAAGGCATAGGCAACGGATTTTTTGAATTCCTGCATATGGAGCCGGATACCAGGGACAAGGTTATGGAGGCGCTGCCAAAGCTGTCGGCCGAGGACCGCCGGTTGATCGAGGAAGGGGACATTCGGGAGCAATTCGCCAGCGTTCACCGCTCCCTGAAAGCGGGACCCAAACGCGGGAAAAAGCGCTAGGAGAACAACAGTGGAAACAACTTCCGACCAGGAATTGTACGCGGTCCTGGGCGCCAGTCCCGACGCCGACGCCGGCACCTTGCGGGCGGCGTATCTGGCCAAAATCCGCGAGCATCCTCCCGAACGCGACGCGGAAGCGTTCGAACGTATTCGCGACGCCTATCAAACCTTGTCCGACCCGGCACGGAAAATGCGGTCTGTTTTCGACCATAGCGCCATAAGGCTGCCGGTTCGGGACCTGATCTCGACTGGCGGTGGCCAGGACGGCCGGCCGTTTTTGGGCTTGAAGCCCTGGCTCGAAGCCCTGGGGCATTGGCAGCGCCTGGCCAATGGCGGCCGGGGGAACCGCCCATGAGTGCGGGGGAAACGAAGGGACCGGAGGGGATTGAACCGGGAATTCTCGCCGCCGCGTTGAATTCACCGCCCGACAGCGATGCCGGGGAGGACCTCGGCTGCGACGCCTATGCCCTGTGGGCGGCGCTGACCCGGCTTGGCCATGAGGTCAAACTGCAGGGCCGCGCTTTTGCCGCGCTCCGTGAAGCGCTGGAGGAACAGGGGCAGAATGGGCCGGGGTTCGACGCGGATAACCTGGAAGCGAAAGTGGCCGCCGTGGTCGAGCGCTCCTTAGGCGCATGGCGGGAAAATGCACGCGAGGCGGAGCGGACCGCCGAGGCTGCCAGGAAGCGCGCGGCCCGGGCGGAGGAGGATTTGTTGCGAACGCTCGCCGACGTTCACGATCGGCTTTCCCGGGGCCTGGAAGCGGCGCGGAAGCTTGCGGAAGCGCGCCGTCTTGCCGCCGAACGGCAGAGCGCCAAGACGAGCGTCGCGAAGAGATGCTGGTTATGCCGCTGGCTGTCCCCGGGTGACACCGGCCAAAGCGGCGGGGCGGCCGAAGACAGCGCAACCGCCGGAGCTGGCGAAGCCGCCGGCGACGATGCGGAGTCCTGGTTGGAAGGCCAGGAATTGGCGTTGCGGCGGGTGGCGGATGAATTGTCCCGCCGGGGACTCCGGGAAATTGCGGCGCTGGGAGAACTGTTCGATCCGCTGACGATGCAGGCCGTCGCCGTAGATCCGGCGAGCGATTTGCCGGCGGGGACGGTTACGGCGGTGCTGCGCGGCGGCTGGATGCTGCGTGACGAAGTGTGGCGCGCAGCCGAGGTCATGGTGGTCCGGAGCGGCTCCGCGAATGCTGCCAATTGAATTATCATGAAAAGGAACGCCTATGTCTGAAGACCTGCTGGTCGGTATAGATCTCGGGACCACCAATTCCTCGGTCGCGGCTTTTCGCGACGGAACCGTGCACGTATTCGGTCCGGGGGACAAACTCCTCCCCTCCTGCCTGTCGCTGGCGGACAACGGTTCCCTCCTGGTGGGCGTCCCGGCCCGCAATCAGGCCCTGCTTCACCCCGAGCGGACCCTGAAAAGCATCAAGCGGCACATGGGGGAGAAGGCCGCCCTGCCCCTGGGCGACCGCCGTCTCAGTCCGCCGGAGGCGTCGGCCCTGCTCCTAAGGGAACTAGTCGGTTGGGTCGAGAAGGAAACGGGACAAAAGCCGACCCGCGCCGTGATCACCGTGCCGGCCTATTTCAACGATGCGGAAAGACTCGCCACCCGCGAAGCCGGCGCCATCGCCGGGCTCGAGGTGGTGCGGCTCCTGAATGAACCCACCGCCGCCAGCCTGGCCTACGGCGAAGGCACCCACGGCAAGGCGGAAACGGCACTGGTCTACGATCTCGGCGGCGGAACCTTCGACGTTTCGATTGTCCGGGTGGAAGGGGAGGTCACCGAAGTCCTCGCCAGTCACGGCGACACCCGCCTCGGCGGAGACGACTTCACCGACCTCCTGGCCCTGCGCCTCCACGAACGTTTCCTCGCCAAACACGGCCCCCGATCCCTTGACGATCAACCGGCCGCCGTCGCCCGCCTGTGGTGGGCGGCCGAGTCGGCGAAACGCCGCCTCTCGGACGAAGCGTTTGTACAGGTGAGGGAAGAGTACCTGGTGACCGGAAAAACCACCGCGCTGCATTTCGAGACGGAAATCACCCGGGATGAATACAACGATATTATCCACCCCCTGCTTGAACGCACCCTGGAGAGCGTCACCCGGGCCCGCGAATCCGCCGGCGCGGCCGGGGGAAACCTCGACGCCATTCTCCTGGTCGGCGGGTCGACCCGCACCCCCCTGGTGGCGGAACTGCTGCGGGAACGATCGCGGATGGAACCGCGCCGGGAACTGCATCCCGACCTCTGCGTCGCCCTGGGCGCGGGAACTCTGGCCGCCCGCCTGTCCGGCCAAGGGGTGGACAGGGTGCTCGTAGACATCACCGCCCACTCCTTCGGCGTATCGTACCTGGGCATGTATAACGGCCAGTCCTACCCCTACTGCTACAAGGCCATCCTCGAACGCAACACGCCGCTTCCCCTGACCCGTTCCGAGCTGTTTCATACTGTCGAACCCTATCAGGACAAGGTGCTGGTCACCGTATATCAAGGCGAGAATCCGGACGCGCTCCGCAATATCCCCCTCGGCGACTTCTGGATTACCGGCCTTAAACCGGTGCCGGAACACAATCCGGTGGTTATGCGCATGAGCCTCGACCTGGACGGGGTTCTGCACGTCTCGGCGACGGAAAAAGACACCGGCCTCGGCAAGGAAATCGTGATTGACGGCGCGACCCGCACCCGCAGCCCCGAGGAAATCGCCGCCGCACAAAAGGCGATAGCTGACCTCTTTGCCCGTGCCGAAGGCATATACCAGGCGGACCACGCGACTGACGCGGCGGCGGCGGAATGGGCCGAGGTGCGTGAAGCCGCTGGCGAAGAGGATGCGGATACGGATGACGGAAGCACCTACGAGGCTGCCGACGAAGAAGCGAACCCGCCCGCAGCCGAAACGGGTCGGGCAAACGAACGGCAAGGGGACGATTCCCTTCCGCCTCCCCTTTCCCCGTCGGTTGGCGTCACCTCGGAAAACCGCGACGCAACCGTGCGCGCGGAACTCATGACCCAGGCAGCGACGCTCCGGGGCCGGGCCCTCGCCTTGTTCGACAAGCTGCATGCCGAGGACAAGGATGACATTATGCGCCTTTCCGCCAGTATTGACGCGGCGGGCGACCTGGCAGCTTTGCGGGCGGCGGTGGACGAGTTGCGGGAACTGTTGTATTTCGTGGAGGGCCGCTGATGCCGCCGGATGGTATTCCCGAACCCGGTTACCCGCCCCGGCGCGTCACCGCCGAACCAATCGGGAGTTGTCCGGTTTGCCGGAACCGGTTTCGCGGCAAGCGGCATTGCCCGCGTTGCGGCGCGGATCTGGCCCGCCTGATGTGGCTGGCCGTCCGGGCCTGGCAGCGGAGGGGTGAAAATAGCGGAAATAGCGAATAATAAAACCCTTGGCCGCGAACGGACAAGGGTTTTGTGAAGGATTTATTTTGACTGAACCGTATGTACCCAGATCGTCAGTTGTAATCGCGTTAATATTAACGCAAGCGCCAAGTCAACCGTTTATCTACAGGTCACCGGATAGCATCGAACCCAACATTTTCCGCATGCCGGATTTCAAGGATTCGTCGTTGACCAGAGTGCCGGCGGCCATGCGGGCCTTGATGTCGGCGACTTTGTCCTGGCGGTAGTCGGAGGCCATGCGGAGCTTGCCTTTGCGGCGGGCTTCCGGGCTTATGGAGACGGCATCGGAAGAACTTTCCTGCAGTTCCTCGTTCTTGTCCGCGGTTTCCTTAAGTTGCGCGTCGTCCTTCTGGGCGGCCTTGCGCATTTGCTGAAATTCGCCATATCCGGAAATTTTCATGGTTATTCCCCCTGTCTTCCAGGGTCCTTGGTTGAGGTCGAAGCGACCGCAGACCGGAGTTAGTGAAAAATGTTTCCGCCGCCACCGAAAAACAAACCGACCGGTGAGTGCCACAACCAGGCGACCGAACATTCGGCAAAGATGCGGAGGATGCAATTTCACTATCCAGGTCGCGTCCCTGCGCCGTGTCCAACAACTGGTTGTCCGCATCCAACCTCTTACGGTCAAACATGTTGTAAGCACGAAAACCAGCCGTCAACGGGAACTTTTCCTTGGTCCCGCCCGGGGTCCGGGGTTCCTTCCCCCTTTCCTCCGGTCTCGGCCCTTCGTCCTACACTTTTGTTATCGGGAGGACTACGGAAAACTTGAGGGGAAAATTCATTAAAACTTCCGGTAGATTCACCCTGGTTTGCCCTTTCTATTATCAAACCCGATTTATCTCGGAGCACTTTAATAGTCGAAACCAAGAGCGGTTATGCCCCATCCTCAATCTGTCACGGTAAGCGTCATGGCGTTCAGGCTCTGCTCGCTGGCCTTGAGCCGCTTGTCCAGATCGCCGTCGGTGGGATCCTTGACATCGAGGAGATCTTTACCATTGACGAAAACCTCGAACGCCACGAAGTCCGGCAAATTCAGATTGACCCCCATTCCGGCGCCATCAACCCCCGTTTCACCCTTGAGGCCGAACTTGACGCTCTTCCCGGGCGCCACCTTCACCGGCGCCTTGTGGTGCTTGCCGCCGATGAGCAGGACCTGGTCGTCCCAGTTCGGGTCGTGCTCGATGCTGATTTCCTTCGCGGAGGCGTTCACCAGGGTGACGGTCGGGTCGACGATTTTCAAGGAACCGCGATGCGCGGCGGCGCTGGCTGCCGCTTTTTTCTCCGTCGCCGCCTTGCCCTGTTTCGCCGTTATGGCCGCCTTTACCGCCGCCGCCGGCATGGCGACAAACTTGAAGCCGTCGCCGTCCTTCTCCAACTTGCCGATGCCGGGGAAGGGGAAGTGCATCCCGGCCACCAGGTCGCCGTTCCTGACGATTTCCTCGAGGGCTTGCCGGGCCGATTTGGGATAGCCGGTAACGGGGGCGCCGTCCGACTTCAGGGTCACGTCGGGGTAGGACAACTGCAGGGGATGGAAACGGATCAGCACCCCCAACAGAACCATGCGGATACCCTTGAGGCCCAGGCTGTAAAGGGAATTGGCGCGGTTCGGGCCGAGGGTGTCGTCGGCGTGGATCAGGCCCCAGTCGCGGTCGACATTGATTTTGCCGCCGGTGATTTCCTTCAGGCGTTCCAGATAGGCCTGGACCTTGTCGCTGTCCTGCTCGTCGTTCAGGAGCGAGGAGTAATTGAAGTGATAGGTGGCGTTGGGGAAGAACAATTTCCCGGCCGGCCGCATCATGGCCAGGTATTCGGGCTGGAAGCCGCCCATGTAAACCTTGGTAAGATCGGCCGGTTTGACACCGGCTTTTTCCAGGGCGGGCACGAGGAGATCCGGGCAGAACTGGGGGCTGGTCAGGGTGGCGCCGAAGAGGTGGAGGTCCTGGCCGTCCCGGACCAGGAAGGCGGTGGACTGGCGTTCCGACTGGAGGAGGAGCGTTTCGGCGTTCTCCGCCCCCTTTCCCAAGAATTCGTCAAGGCGGGCAATGGGGGTTTCCCTGGCGTTGGGAAGGGCGGTGAGGCTGAGGTTGTCGCCGAGATCGTAAGTCACCGGGACGGCGGCGGCAGCGCCGGCGGGGCGGATAATGGTGGAACGGGTGAAGCCGCATTCGATAGTCAGGTGGTCCAGGGCCTGGTCCTTGGCGTGGAAATTGAGGGACGGGCCGTGGTAGGCGGGGGAATAGACGATGTCCAGGACGGCGTTGGCGTTCATGCCGAAGCCGAGTTGATAGAAACCGCCGGCGCCGTCGGCGTACTTTTCCTGGTCGGCGATGTAAAGGCCGGCCATGGCGGGGCCGCCCACTTTACCCCACGGACAGGCCACTACCGCCTTTTTCCCGGCTTCGAGCTTGAATACCCCTGCGGCGGGTTTGCCGTCGATGCTCACCGCCTGCTCCGGTACAGCATATTCGCGGTCGGGCTGGAGGTAAATTTCCCGGCCGCTTCCGTTATTGATGGTGATTTGCAGAGTGGGGATGACCGCCTTTTTCCGCGCTTCGCGGGCGAGAATCGGTTCCAGTACCGCCCGGCGCTGGTCGAGGCCGTCCTGGGAGATGGGGGTGAAGGCAAAGCCTTTCCCGTCGGCGACGACCTTGCCGAGGCCGGGAAACGGCAGATGCGCCGCGGCGGTGACGTGACCGTTTTCGGCCAGCCATTGCAGGTTGTCGCGGCGTTCCCTGGCGAGTTTGGGGTCGCCGGCGTCCGGGTTGGCGAGTTGGGCGGGGTCGGTGACGTTTTCGCCCAGAAAGGCGAGGACGGTGCCGGGTTCAACTTCAATATAAGGAAGTGGAAGGGCGGAGGCGGGGGCGAGATCGCGGAACTTCACGTAGGAATAGCCGGGGGCAGAACCTTGGTAATACATGAGGCGATTTTGGTTATTGAGGGCGACCCGGGCTTTTTTGAAGTCGGGGCTTTCGGAGCCGAAATTGCTGGCGGGGAAGGCGAATTGGGCATTGGCGAAAGGGCTTTTCCCTTCCGGCACGGCTTTGGCGAAGAAGTCCTGTCCCCCGAAGCGGTCGAGCCAAACGCAGGTGAAATCGGCAGGTTTGAGGCCGGCTTTTTCCAGGGCCGGGGCTAACTGGTCGGGTTGGCCATCCGGGCCGAAGAGGTCGGAGTTGAGGAGGACTGTTTCGTTCCGGACCTGATTTTTCTGGGTGGGGTCGGCGAATTTTCCGCTGAAGGCGTAGACGGTCCCGTTTTGCCGGGCGCCCTTGACCGCGGTCAGTCGGGTGGGGCCAAGCGTAAAGACTTGGCAGGCGTCGGACAACTTCCCGCTTGGTTCAGCTTTTTTGGCAGCCATGGTTTCTCCCTCGCAATGAGATGACAGGTATGCAGGTTTTCGCGTGTGTTTTTATTTTTCATTATATCATGAAGTTTTGCCCAGTGAGGTTGGAACCGCGAATCGTCACCGGGTAAAAATCGTTTTCATCGGAATTTAAGGGGTTTATTATTTTACCGAATCCCCATTCGGCGGATTGGCCGGTAATTATGCGCCATTCGCGACAGTCCCGGCGTCGACTTTCCAAAAAAAATCGAGCAAGCCATAATATACGCCCAGGCCATAATATACTATAGTTCGTAATATTGCGCCATTGACAAACATGGGATTGGGGCGGGAAGGGCATTTTTTTTATTTTTCACTGCGCCACATTTATTAACGCATTACGCGAAGAACCCCGCAACCGCCGTGACAATCATTTTAGTGACGTCTCGCCAGCCGGTGCCCCGGCGATTGGCCAGGCTAAAGAGACGACGTTTTCAGCAGTCCGTTTTCACCTTCCCCCAAAATCGCACCAGGAGATGTTCATGTCCAGCACAACACACAAATCGGTCAAAACCTTCCTTGCCGCCTTGATTGCCGTCCTTGCCTTGGCCGGAAGCGGCTGGGCGGTGGATGTGGGTCAAATGGCCAAGGACGCCTCGGAAAAAATCGACGAGGCGCTCACCGACACCGCAAACGAATTCAACCGCGAGTTCAAGCAGAATATCGACAACGTCAACCGGCAGTATAACGAACAACAGGGCTTGGAAAGCCAACAGCCGGGCAGGCTGCCCCAACTGAACCAGCCGCAAGGCAATATCCGTTCGGGAAATATGAACTATCTGGATGACCCGGGTTTTGGTCAACAAACCGGCATCGCGGACCTTGACCGGCAAATCGGTGACACGGTCAACCAGGCCAACCGGGAACTGAATGCGGCGGGGAAACGCGACGACTATACCATGAGCCGCCGCGAACTCGAAACCACCCGCAACCTCACCTTCCCCGGCACACCCGAATACGAAGCGCTCAGCGAACAGATCCATCGCCTGGACCAGGATTTTGTGGGCAGCCAGAAGTAACGGCGGATACTTGATGCCTGCCCCCCGGTTCGGCGCCTCACGGCGCCGAACCGGTTTTATATTGCTTCCGGTTTGACGAAAAGGCCGCAAACATTTATAGTGCGGGGCAGGTGATCTATCCAGCCTTCCATCCCCCAGGAGCCCCCTATGCTTTACCGCCCCCTCGGCAAAACCGGTATGAACGTGTCCGTCATCGGCCTCGGCGGCGAGCACCTCGACGGCAAACCTTATGAAACGACCCAGGCCGTCCTCGACGTCGCCCTCGACGGCGGGGTAAACATCCTGGACGTATTCATGCCCGGGGCGGAAATCCGGAAAAACATCGGCAAAGCCTTGGGCGCCCGCCGGAAAAACGTCATCATCCAAGGCCACATCGGTTCGGTCGACCTCGAACGGCAATACGACATCTCCCGCGACCTCGCCACCTGCAAACGCTACTTCGAAGACCTCCTCCGCCACCTCAACACCGATTACATCGATATCGGCATGCTTTTTTTCCTGGACGACGACCAGGCCATCGACGCCGTCCTCGACAACGGCATCGTCGAGTACGCCCGGTCGCTGAAGAAACAGGGAACCATCCGCGCCATCGGCGCCAGCGCCCATAATCCCAAGTCCGCCCGGCGGGTGGTCGAAGCGGGACTGGTCGACATTATGCTATTTTCCATCAACCCCGCCTTCGACCTGATGCCCGGCGGCGACAACATCGAAAACATGCTGGGCGACGCCTTCACCGCCTGCCCGACCCACGCCGACCCGGAGCGCACCGCCTTCTACCGCCTGTGCGCCAGCCGGCAAGTCGCGCTCACGGTGATGAAACCCCTCGGCGCGGGGAAACTCCTCTCACCCGCCCACACCCCCTTCGCCCACCCCCTGACGGTCGGCCAATGCCTCCACTACGCCCTGACCCGTCCGGCCGTCGCCAGCGTCCTCCCCGGATGCAAAACCACGGGGGAAATGCGGGATGTCCTGAACTACCTGAACCTCTCCGACGCGGAGAAAGACTTCAGCGCCGCGGTGAAGAGCTTCCGCCCCGGCCGGGAAATCAGCGGCGGCTTCAAGGGAAATTGCGTCTACTGCAGCCATTGCCTGCCCTGTCCCGCCAATATCGACATCGCCTGCGTCAACAAATATCTCGATATCGCCCGCCTCAATCCCGCCGCCATTCCCCCCAGTATCGTCTCCCACTACCGCTCCCTCGCCTCTGCGGGAAAGGACTGCCTGGCCTGCGGCAGTTGCGAGGAACGCTGCCCCTTCTCGGTACCGGTCATGGACAACATGCGCACGGCGGCCGAACTCATGGGGTGAGCCCCCGAATTCCTGGCGATTTTTACTTTATTTATTAATTTACATTACCAGGGCATTTTCATATTATTGCAGTATAACCCCACTTGACATTAGCGACAAACCGCCCGGCGCGGCGACAGGACATTGTCCACAAATGTCGCAAATTCCCAACCGGCGCCGGAGGAGAAAAATTAAATTTCTCCGAAGGACGGCCGATAATATTACACATACAACTCTGTCTGACCGTGTATCGTACCCATACGCCATAAGTTGACTTCACTGCCGGTGGCTACAGCGTAAACCTCCTTTATTGTGGATTTATATCCATCAACTCGTACCGAAAACAGCGGTAAAAAAACATTGAAAATTACTACTCCCACATAGAATTGGATTATCGGAAATAGGTTGCGCAGGTCCGATAACATGGGTCGGGGGTTCAGCTGACTGACATATGTGGGTGCGTATAATATACACCGCAATATCAGGGGAAATGGCCGGAACCGCATGACTTGGGAAACAAATGCGGGGGGTGACGGCCGTTATTTGTGTATGTTACGCCACACAACGGGGATTTTCAATGCGTTGGCGCTTATTCATCATATTCACCTTGGTGACAGCTGCGTTTTGCTTCATGCTGCTTACCGCCGTAACCGATTACGGCGTAACCGGGGCGTTTCAGGCCGCGCCGCTGATCTCTGCCGCCCGCCCGCAACCTGCGGCTACGCTGACGGTTTCCAGCGACACCGCCCTCGCCGCGCCGCAAACCCCGGCTTCACCCTTCATGCCGGCTCCTCCCAAAGACGCTAAAATGGTGGGTTATGGCCTAGCTCCCTATAAGTTCGATCCGCATCTCAAACCCAAAGCCGCCCAATTGTTTGTCGCCCATAATTACGACCTGTTCACAATCAAGGCCGAAAGGGATCGTGAACGCGATGCCATCCGGGCCAAAACTCCGGTCCATAAACGCCTTCGCAGCGACGAAAACGGCTGGCACCGCGAGGAAATGGCCCTGGTCACCGCCTACTGCCCCTGCGCCAAATGTTGCGGTACCCAGGCCCAAGGCATCACTTCCATCGGGAAAAGCGCCTGGACCCCCGGCCTCGCCACCGACCCGGAATGCCTCGAATACGGCACGCGGGTGGCGGTGCCGGAGTACGGATTATCGGTGATTGACGATACCGGCGGGGCGATGCGGCGGCACTGGCGGCAGGACGGTCTCCTGCATATCGACGTGCGGATGACTTACCATTACGAAGCGCGGCGATGGGGCAAAAAATTCCTGAAAGTGAAAATTTACCAGGATGATTGATGGCAGACTATCCGACCTTCACCTGTTATATGCGAACGCCCCGATTCATGGGGCGTTTTTTCATGGTCTCAATGAGAAAGTAAGTTATGAAACAGTATGCGATTGCCTATTTGCCCGGCGACGGAATCGGCCCCGAAGTAATGTGGGAGGCCCGGGAATGCCTGGACGCCACCGGCGAGCGTTTTGGTTTTATCGTGAAATGGGCGGATTATCCCTTTGGCGCCGGTTATTACCAGGCGGAAAAAGTGGCGTTGCCTGCCGGCGCTTTGAGCGAATTCGCCGAGCATGACGCCATGCTGCTGGGGGCGATCGGTGATCCCAAGGTTCCGCCGGGGGTATTGGAGCAGGAGATCCTCCTTACCCTGCGCTTTCACTTTGACCAATATGTGAATTTGCGGCCGGCCCTAGCCTTCCCCGGGATTCGGTTGCCGGTGGAAATTCCCCCCGGCGAAAAGCTGGACGTGGTGGTGGTGCGGGAAAACACCGAAGACTTATACATGGGTATCGGCGGCACCGGCAAAGGCGCCTTTACCAAACCGGTCGAGTGCCGGCGGGGTTTATACCATCTGCGCGGCGAAGTGGCTTTGGCGACGACGGAAGCGACGGACCTGGCCTTTTCCCTGGGCTGCCTGAGCCGCCCCGGCGTGGAGAGGATCACCCGCTACGCAGCCGGACTGGCAAGGAAGCGCGGGGAGCAGAAGCTTACCGTGGTGTCTAAGGCGAATGCGGTGCCGCATTTGTATGGGTTCTGGGACCAGGTGGTCAAGGAAACGCTCGCCAGCGAATTCCCCGATTTGTCCTGGCAAATCCTGAATGTGGACGCGGTTTGTTACCATCTGGTCCGGAAACCCTGGGGTTGGGGGGTGATGCTCTGCCCGAACCTGTTCGGGGATATCGTCAGCGACCTCTTGTCCGCTTTGGCGGGCGGTTTAGGGTTGGCGGCGGCGGGCAACATCGGCGCCGGGCTGTCGATGTTCGAGCCGGTGCACGGTTCGGCGCCGGACATCGCCGGGAAGGGCGCGGCGAATCCGCTGGCGGGGATACTTTCCGGCGCCCTGCTGTTGCGGCATTTGGACGAAATTGAAGCCGCCGCGGCCCTGGAAGAGGCGGTACGCGGCTATCTGTACGCCGGCATGGAGCTGCCGCTGGAAGTCGGGGGCAACGCCGGCACCGTCCGGGTCGGGGAGCTGATTCGGCAACGCCTGCTGGCGAAATAGCCCGACTGCCGGGAATCCGGTAAGGCGTCGGCCCAACTCCCCAATCCAGGGACGCCTCAGGGCGTCCCTGGGTCGTGAGGCCGGAGTTTTTCCGCCTCTCCGGCACTTTCCGGGCCCGATTGACCCTTATGACCAGGGTTGAGGTTCCTGCGAAAAGGGTTGACGCCATTGTAACTTCATAATTTACAAAGTTTTGGACAACCCTTCCACCCGCCCCAACCCTAAACGTAATTCCGCCCCGAAATCCCGCCTCCACCCGCACCGGAAGTTTAATTTTGCATCTTGACCCAAGGCCGGAATAGGATAACCTCGGTTGCGACAGTTGCGAAAAAAGGCCGATTTACCGGGGGTTTTTCAACTTTTTCCTTTCCCCTTTTCACCACACCGGTGGACCATCCGGTCCCCATTCGGGATGCCAGAATGACCATGCCGACCGGCGATAACTTGTGTGCAAAATTCCTGAAGCGTGCCGAATACTACCAGGCCGAAGGCTTGAACAAACACGCCCTCGCCGAGCTGGACCGCGCCGTCCTGGCCGCGCCGGAGCTGCCGGAAGCCCGGATTTGCCGGGCCGAATGCCTGCGCCGGCAAGGCCGCCTGGCCGAAGCCGAAGCCGACCTGGAAGTGGCGGTCCAGAAAGCCCCGAACAATCCCGAACCTTGCGTCCTGATGGCGCAAACCCTCGCCGCCGGTCACGATTACGATAACGCGGTGCGTTACCTGAACCGGGCGGAACTCATCGACGGCGACTGGTATCGGATTCACCTCATCCGCGGCGACATCCTGCTGGCGGCGGGGAAGCTGCCCCAGGCCCAAGCGAGTTACCGGGAAGCGGTGCGTTTGGCGCCGGACAACCTCGAAACCTTGACCTCCCTCGCTTCCTTCCTGCTGGAACACGGCGACGCGCAGGCGGCGGTGTCGTTTGCCGACCGGGCCTTGGCGCTCAGCCAAAATTGCGTGGACGCGCGTTTCATCAAGGCCATGCGTCTCGTCGGCAGGGACAAAATCGACCGGGCCCTGTCGGAACTGAATCGCTGCCTCAGGATAAACCCCGACCATCTCCGCTCGCGGCTGGAGCGGGGGGCTTTGGAACTCCGCCTGGGACAGTTGGACGAAGCGTTCATCGATTTTTCCGCCTGTGTGGCGGCGGAGCCGGACAACGCGCGGGCCTTGTGCGGCATGGGCGAGAGCGCCTGGCGCTGCGGAAGGGTTCGCGAAGCCATCGAGGCGTTTGGCCGGCTTATTGAACAGGGCGAAGCCGGTCCGGAGGTGTATTTGGGCCGGGCGGAAGCGCTTGCCATGGCGGGACGGCGCGAAGAGGCGATTGCCGACTGCACCGACGCCCTGGAACTCGACCCGACCAACCCGGACATTTACGCCAGCCGGGGGGTGTTCAATATGGAAATTGGCCAATACGAACAGGCGATGGCGGATTTGAGCCAGGCGATTCTCCTGGACGGCGATTTGGTGGAGGCGATTATCGCCCGGGGCGATTTACGCGGCCGCCGGGGCGATATGGCCGGGGCGATGGCTGACTTTGCGGCAGCGGTGCGGCTTAGCCCGGACGAGCCGGAGTTGGTGGCACGCTGGATTCGTTCGATAGGAGACTCCGGGGATCCGGTGACGGCCTTGCGGTTACTGGAGCGGGAAATCCGCCGGCATCCCCAGCAGTCGCTATTACAGTTGCTGAAGGCGGACCTCCTTTTCGAGGCTGACAAGGCCGAGGCGGCGCAGGAGTGTTACCAGGAGATCATCCGCCAGACCCCCAGCGACATGGAAGCGTATCTGCGTTTGGCCGAGTTTTACGAAAAGCGCGGTGAACTGGAGCAGGCCCTCGGGGAATACGACCGCGCCCTCAGTTTGGAGCCGTCGGACCCGTTTCCCCGCCTGTTGCGGGCGACGTTACTGGACCGCATGGGCCGCAATAGCGAGGCCGAAGGCGAACGCGCGGCGGCAAGCGGATTGCGGAGGCAGCGGGGGAGGTGACGTGGGTTACTGATAGCTTTTGACATGGATGGGTGTTACAATATCTATAACGAGCAACGACATAATGGTTGTAAATACAATACAGCTCTAAGTAGGGGTCGAATATGCGGCCGTTATTGGTTTATGTCGATACCTCAGTATTCGGTGGCATATTTGACCTTGAATTCGAAGAAGATACCCGACGGTTTTTTCAGCTTGCCGAGGAAGGTCTTTTCCGGCTGGCTGTATCCGAGCAGGTCGCCAAAGAGATTAAACCTGCACCTGCCCTGGTAAAAGGGTTTTTCAACGCCATGTTACCGACATTGGAATATCTCCATGATTCTCCGGAAGTGCAGGGATTGAGTGAATCTTATGTACAGCAGAAAGTGGTCGGTGTGAATTCCTTGGCCGATGCAGTACATGTTGCATATGCAACGGTTCGAAAATGCGATGGCTTGGTCAGCTGGAATTATAAACACATGATCCATCCCGACAAATGCGCACTATTCAATGTTGTCAATTTGGTGCAGGGTTATCCGCAGCTTTTCATTGCTTCTCCAAGAGAGGTAATATCTAATGCGTAATGTGGTGAAAAAAAGAAAAAGTGCCCATTGTTTTCAATGGCTTCGCGATGCGCGCCAAGAAATGAGCCGGGAGATGGCGGGAATGACTCCGGAAGAGCGTTCCTCCTATATTCACATCGGCGCGGAAAAAGCACTAGGGGAATTACCCAAATTAAGCCCGGAAATGGCGAAAAAGGAAAGGGATAGGTTCCTACACCCAACGGTTTCCGTGGCTAAAAAGTAGGCATGTCATATATGCCGCTCTCGGGCGCCATGTCAAATCTTATCAATATGGGTTGACAGGTTATAATGAAGATGCCTTCGCTATTCAAGGAGAAACTAAGGTCACCGCAACTGGTTATTTATGCTAGATTTGCGGGGCGGTTCCCGCAAATCTAGCGTTGTAGAGATAGCCACCGTTGACGAACGACTCTTGCATATGCCGGAACTGCGGACCGTCAATCTATAAAATCACCTCATCATTTCTTGCCCGCTGCCAAATATTGCGTTATAATGGGACCTCCGGAATTATTCTCAGAAAAGGTCCCGTCCCCATGAGCCATATCGTCTACACCGCTTCCCGAACCTTTCTCCGCGTCGCCTTCTGGACCATGGGCGGACTGGAAGTCCACGGCAAAAAAAACCTGCCGATGCAGGGGCCGCTCATCGTCGCCTGCAACCACGCCTCCCATCTCGACCCCATGGTCCTCGGCGCCGCCTTCCCGCGGCAGCTCAACTTCATGGCCAGGCGCACCCTCTTCGACGTGCCGGTATTCCGCTGGCTGATCCACCACAATAACGCCTTCCCGCTCGAACGCGAAGGCGATCCCCGCGAAGCCCTCCGGGCCTGCGGCGAACGCCTCGACCAGGGAAACGCCGTGGTCATGTTCCCCGAAGGCACCCGCTCCCAGGACGGCGTGCTGGGGGAAATCCGCCCCGGGGTCGGCATGCTGGCGGTGCGGAATATGGCGCCGGTCCTGCCGATCTATGTTTGGGGCAGCTTCCAAAGCTGGCCGCGCGGGAGGAATTACCCGAAGCCCCACCACCTGAAAGCGCTCATGGGGGAGGTGATTGTCCCCAACCCCGACAAAAGCCTGCGGAAGGCGGAACAAATCCGCATCAACCAGGAGGTCGGGGACGCCTTGCGGCGGTTGGAAAAACAGGCCTGGGAAGGGGAAAAAAACCCGCCGGCGGTGCTGCTGGAGCGGTGGCGGAAAGAGGAAAGGGGGGAATTGGCATGAACATCCAGGATCTCTGCAAGTGGATGGGCTCGGTAAAAGCTTCGGACCTGCACCTGAAACACGGCCGGCCGCCCATTGTCCGCATCGACGGCGAACTCCGGCCCTTCGAACTGCCGAAGCTTTCCGGCACCTATATCGAATCCCTCCTCACCCCCATCATGTCCTCGGTAGTACTCAAACAATTCGCAGACACGAACGAGGCCGACTTTTCCTATTACCTGGAAAACGAAGCCCGCTTCCGCGTCAACATGTTCCGCCAGCGCGGCGAAGTCGGGGCGGTCCTGCGGCGCATTCCCCTGGAAGTGCCCACCGTCGAAAAGCTGGGCCTGCCGGCGGTTATCAACAAACTCGCCGACGAGGAAAACGGCCTCATCCTGGTCACCGGACCCACCGGCTCCGGGAAAACCACCACCCTGGCGGCGATGATTGAACACATCAACGCGTCCCGCCCCGTGCACATCATGACTATCGAGGACCCCATCGAATTCGTTTACGAAGACAAACGCGCCGCCATCAACCAGCGGGAACTCGGCGTCGACACCAACAGCCTCGACGCCGCCCTGAAGTCGGTCCTGCGGCAGGACCCAGACATCATCCTCATGGGGGAAATGCGCGACCGGCAAACCATTTCCTTCGGCGTCACCGCCGCCGAAACCGGGCACCTGGTCTTCGCCACCCTCCACACCAACAACGCCGTGCAAACCCTGGAGCGCATTCTCGACATGACCCCGCCGGAAGTCAGGGACGCGGTGCGGACGCAATTGTCCATGCTCCTCCGGGGCATCATCTGCCAGCGCCTGCCGGCGAAAGTCGGCGGCGGCCGGGTGGCGGCGCAGGAAATCATGTTCGTGAACGAGACCATCCGCCAACTCATCGCCGAGAACAAGCTCTGGGCGGTCGAAGACGCCATCGAGGACGGCGGCTACTACGGCATGCAAACCTTCAACCAAAGCTTCGTGAAACTGATCGAGGAACGCAAGATCACCAAGGAAACCGCCCTGGAAAACAGCGAAAACCCGACCGAACTGGAGCTCCTTTTCAAAGGCATCAAAAAGGGGTCCAGCTTCGACGGCTTCGGGAGCGAAGCCGAAGCCGACGCCTCCGGCAAACAGCCGCTCACCTCGAACATCACCGTGGCAAAGGAGGAAGGGGAGAAGAAGGAGTGGTGAGGCCGGCAGGGAGATTGTTTTCTGGAAAGCGGTGAAAGTTTGAATATTTTGGCATTGAATGTGTGTTGATAACTGAACTTTTGCAAGGTGGCGATTTAACCGCCAATCGCCACTTTGCAAAAATCGTTTTTGCCCGAAATTCAAGGGTTTTTGATTTTACATAATCGCCATTCGGCGGTTTGAATGGTGATTTTGCAAAAGTTCAGTTGATAACAATTATCGGAGCGGCTGTTTTCCTCACTGGGTCACGGCACGCCATCGTCTACACCCCGGTTTGATGCATAGACGCCGGGATGACGGTGGGTGGAGGGTTAAGCGTAACCGGGTACGGTGTCGCGTTCCGCCACCGTCACCTATACGAAGGCGGTATACCAGGCAGCGCGCAAAAAAACCGGGGCGGACCCAATGGTCACGCCCCGGTGCAATTTTCATGCTTAATTTCCGTAACGGCAACCGCCGGCGAATCTCTTAGTACCTGCCGTGGCGATCCGCCATCATGTCCCAGTAACGCGCCTTGTTGGTGTCCTGACGGACGCCGATGCCGCGGCCGTACATCTGCGCCAACTGGTGCATGGCCGGGGTGTAGCCGGCGTTCGCCGCCTTCTGGAACCACATGAATGCCGCGCGTTCGTCGTGGCCGGAGCCGGCGCCGCCGTTGAAAAGCTTTTGGCCCAAACGGAACATGGCTTCGACGTCGCCGCGTTCGGCCATGTGCATGAGGCGTTCCATGTGGTCGCCGCTGAATTGCGGGATCTGCGGAATCTGCGGAATCTGCGGGATCTGAGGGATCTGAGGGATCTGAGGGATACCCGCGACCGTGGCGCCCGGATTGTTCGGGTTGTATTCCGCGGCGTTCAACTCCGCCAACGCCTGCTGGGCGTCGGGATAGCCCTGCAAGGCCGCCCGGCTCAGCCACCGGATCGCCTCATCCCGGTTGGTGCCGAAATTGCCGCCCATGTATTGCTTCCCCATCCAATACTCGGCTTCCGGATTGTTCTGGTCAGCCGCGCGGCGGTACCACATGGCGGCCTGATTTTGATCCTGGATCTGGTGCGCCAAGGTCAGCATAGCCGCAACGTCGCCGTGCTCCGCCTTCTGTTCAATCCAATTCCAATCCATCATCTGCATCGCAAAACCGGAGGTCGATACACAGACCAGCAACGCCACCGCCAACAGCATCCTCTTCATAATACACTCCCTCACAAAAATGAAATAACCGCAAATGGTTCACTGTATCGTTTGGTTAATGATGTTTATATATCTATTCCCGATTTCCGACGCAAATGGAAAATCACTACTACAACCCGAGAGCAATAGGATCATTTGCCAATCTGGTGATACAGCATGAAATACTCCGCCGGCGTCGGCAGCTTGCCCAATACCGCCGTCGCCGCCGCCAAAACGGCCGAGCCGAGATAGACCTGCGCACCGTCCCCCATCCGATTGTCGAAATTCCTGGTGCTGGTTGAAAACACCGCTGCGCCAGGTTCGACCCGGGCCTGGTTCCCCATGCAGAGGGAACAGCCGGGGATTTCCACCCGCGCGCCCAGGGCGGCGAAATCCTTCAGCATGCCTTCGCGTTCCATGACTTCCCGGTCAAGGCGGGTCGGGGGGGTGATCCACAATCTCTCCACCGCCAGTTTGCCCCCGGCCGCTGCAATCAACTTCGCCGCCAGGCGGAAGTGGTCGAGGCTGGACATACAGGAGCCGAGGAAAACTTCGTCGATCTTCCGGCCGGAAAGTTCCGACAGCCATCTTACTTGGTCGGGATTGTTCGGGCAGGCCAGGATCGGTTCGCGAATTTCCGCCAGATCCAGGTCGAGTCTGGCGGCGAATTCGGCATGTTCGTCGCGATAAACGAGGTCGGGATTTTTCAGCCAGGTTTCCATTTGGGCTTTGCGTTTGACCAGGGCTTGGCGGCTCTGGTAATCGGCGTCGATCAACCCCTGTATCACCGCGACGTTGTGCCGGAGATATTTCTCGACCTTGTCCACCGCCAGGGCGATCGTCGCCGCCGCCGCCGAACGTTCGGCGCTGGCGCAGGTCAGTTCGAACGCTTCCTCGGGGGTCAGGTCGGGGAGGCCTTCCATTTCCAGGATGCGGCCGTTGAATACGTTGCGGTTTCCTTCGCCCGGGCGGTCGAGAAGCCCGGCTTTTATCGCGAACAGGGGAATGGCGTTGACCAGGTCGCGGAGGGTGATTCCCTCGGGGAGTTTGCCGCCGAACTTCACCAGGACCGACTCCGGCATTTCGATGGGCATAAAGCCTTGGCTCGCCGCCAAGGCGACCAGCCCCGAACCGGCCGCAAAGGATATTCCCAGCGGGAATCGGGTGTGGGAATCGCCGCCGGTGCCGACTTGATCCGGGAGAAGGAGACGGTTCAGCCAGGAGTGGATGATGCCGTCCCCCGGCCGCAAAGCGACGCCGCCGCGGCTGGTGATATAGGGGGGCAGGCTGGCGTGGTTAGCCCGGTCGGCTTCGTTCGGATACGCGGCGGTATGGCAGAATGACTGAAGAACCAGGGGCGCGGCGAACTGCAGGCAGGCCAGGCTGTTCAGCTCGTCGCGGGTCATGGGGCCGGTGGTGTCCTGGGAACCGACCGTCGCCATGGCGGGTTCGCAGTTTTCGCCGGGGAGGACGCCCGGCCTGCCGCAGGCCCTGCCGACCAGTTTCTGCGCCAAGGTATAGCCCTGGTTCGGTTGCGCTTGCGGCTGGGACATTTCCACCCAGGGGCGGGCGTGGGGGAGGCCGGTTCTCCGTGAGACTTCGCTGGTCAGGCGGCGGCCGATGATGAAGTTGATTCTGCCGCCGGCGCGATACTCGTCGGCGAGATTCCGGGGGAAGGTGAAGGCGGCGATTTCTTCCGTCTCCGTTTCGTTCATGATTCTGCCCTGGCCGGTTTTCGCGTCAAGGCGGAGGACGATGCGCTGTCCCGTTTCCAGTTTACCGACGTCCGCCACCAGCGGCAGGCCGCCGGCGTCCTCGAAGGAATTATAGAAAATCGGCGCGATGCGGTTGGCCAGCACCACCCCCCCCCGACGCCGGTTCGGCACGTTGGGGATGTCCCGGCCCAAGAGCCAAACCAGCGAATTGGTGGCGGATTTCCGGCTGGAACCGGTCCCCAGGGTGTCGGCGACAAACACCGGCCAGAAAGGTTGTTCCTTGGCCGCCAGGGCTTTTTGGGCGGATTGGCGCATTTCATGCATGGCGGCGTAACCGCCCGGGAAACGCGTTTCGCCCATTTTCAAGGCGTGGAGGGGAATGTCCGGGCGGGTGAAGGCGTATTTGGCCGGGGAGAGGTCGTCGGTGTTCACCTCGCCTTTGACCCGATAGACGCAGAGGGGCAGGCGGTCCGGCATGGGGGGATGTTGCGTGAACCAGGTGGCGTTAAGCCAATTCTGGAGGATAAGGGCGGCCTGCTCGTTTCCCGCCTTGAAGTGGCCGTAGACGATGTCGATGGCTTCGGCGGCGAGCGGGGTCGCCGACAGCCCTTCCATGCCGCCGGGGGCCATGCCCGGGCTTTGCAGGCAGAAAAGCAGGACCGCGAGCGAATACCCGCCCTGCATGGGTTTCAGGGTCTCGATGACCTGTTTACCGTCAAGAAGGGAGAGGCCGGCGTTATTGGTGAGGACATCGACCATGAACTCGGCTTTGCGTTTGGCAGCGGGATCGACGCCCGGCGGAACCCGGGTTTGCAGGAGGGTTAAGAGGTCTTCCGGACCGTCCGCCGGGGTGACGAGGCCCATCTTCAAGGCGTTAATAATTTCGTCGACCTGCGCTTCGGTTAGCGGCAGGGGAGGAATGCCAAGGAGGTCGCGTTCGGCTTTCATCTTGCGGTATTCGGGATTCATGAGGATCTCCGGGGTCGAGAGGCTGCGGTTCCTGCATTTATGGAACAATTTCATGATACGTCGGCTGCTTGGTAAAGCAAGGGGAATGCCGGCAGGAATTATCCAGGTTCCGGAAATAACCGGGTATAGGCAGGGGTGTTCAAAAACTCTTTGCAACCCCGCCAAACAGGCGATAAGATATAGGGGAATCCCGAGAGTGGTCCTTAAGGCGGCTTTTGGAGTAGACTTTAAAAGCCGCTTGGTGGTATTGGCCGGGCCGTAAAGCCGGAGCGAAGGGTTTGGATTCGCACTGAAGCGAGTCGGTTGATTTTTACTGGTACTGGATCGATTTTGTGATTTTCCCTGACAGTTATTTATAATGAACGCCACAGGAAAAGGCAGAATGGGCGTCATTCCGCATTAGCGTTCGGAATGAGCGGGGTATGCATTTACCAGGGATGACAGAACGGCATTGCCGATATGGGAATTTGTGATTTTATTGCGGATCGGCAAAAATCACCCGGGGACAGATCGGACATCTTATGCGCTTAATGTTAAGCGTAAAATGGAAATTGATCATCGCCGTCACCGGCCTCTGTTTCATCTGCCTCCTGGGCATGTTGCTCCTGAACCGTTTTCAGGTGGAACGTTACACCCTGGAACGCAACCGGAACATTGTCAAGGAAGCCTCCATCCTCGAAGCCGGACGCTACAGCCTGGCTTCGGTAAACATGAACAGCATCGGCACCGGACTCGATAACATTATAGAAATCGGGATGAATTTCGCCAAAACCGACCACAACCTGCTCACCACCGAACTCCTGCAGCAAATCACCAACGCCACTTTTAAAAACAGCGTTGAATATCTAAGCGGCATCGGCATTGTCTTGGTTCCCGACACCCTGGCGGTCTCCCATGAAAACGGCAACTTCCTGACCGAAAACGGACACATCGTCATCGCCTTCACCCGAAGCGGCAACCTCAAAACCATCGCCCCCCTTAGCCGCGACCAGCAAAACAGCGTCGCCGAATCAACCTGGTTCAAGGAGGCGGCCAACAAAGCCTCCCCCTTCCTGAGCGAACCCTTCTATACCGAACACATCGTGGACGACACGGGGAGAACCGGCAAGCACGCCATCCTGCGCTACGTCTTCCCCATCCGCAACGGGGATCGCTTCCAAGGCGCGGTCTACCTGGACGTCTGCCTCTCCAGGTACAGGCAAATCTACCAGGGCAGCCCGAATACGCGGCATTTCGCCAACCTGTTCCTCGTTTCGCCGACCGGCGTCGCCGTCATCACTTCAACGATCCTCGACATCTCAGGCATCGTTGAAAATCCCAACTCCGAACTGACCCGCCTCAAACCCGACTTCAGCCCCGAACTGAACGCGGCTATGGCGACCGGACAATCCTATCTCGCGCCGGTGCGTATCGGCGGGCAAAACCTGACCATGGCCGCCACCCCCATTCGCCGGGCCATAGCCTCCCCGGGAGAATACTGGTATGTCCTCCTCTTCCAATCCGACGAGGAGGCCGCCCCCACCACCCGCGCCGCCCTTGCCAGGCAACTCAACACCGGCCTGATCGTTCTCGGCCTGTCCCTGCTCCTTGGTTATCTGGTCGCCCGGGCCTTGGCGAAAACCCTGACCGCCTCCGAAACCTGGTACCGGAACATCCTGGACCGGGTCCCCATTCCCCTGGGCATCATCGACGACAAAAACGTGTGGGTCTACCTGAACTCGGCCTCGCTCAAAATCGCCGGCATTGCCGATCCGGAAAAATTGCTGGGGACGGACGACAAAAGCATCTTTCCTCCCCATGCCGCCAAATTCCTGGACGACACCAACAACTCCCAAGCCGCCTCCATCGAGGAACTGGAAACGCCCATGCAGAACGGCCGCATCTACCGCCTCAACTCCTGCCGCCTTCTGGACAACGACGAAACCTACCTCGGCCGGCTGGTTCTCGGGGTGGACGTCAGCGATTCGCGGAAAATTGCCCAAACCCTCGGCATGGCCTCGAACATCGCCGGCAGCCTCGACGTCAAGTCGGAACGGATTCTCACCGCGGCGCAAACGCTTGCCGAGGCGGCGCTGGAGAAATCCGCCGCCATCGAGCAAATTACCGCCACCACCCACCATATCGGCGAAGCCTCCACCAATTACGCCAGTTCGGCACGGAACAGCCACAATAAGGCCGAAGCCACCCATCTCGCCTCCGGCCGGGGCGCGAACGAAGCCTCGCAAGCCACCGCCGCCATGCAAGGGGTGACCGAATCGGGCCAGAAGATCCGGAAAATCATCAAACTCATCGACGACATCGCCTTCCAAACCAATCTCCTGGCCCAGAACGCGGCGGTCGAGGCGGCCCGGGCCGGGCAAAACGGCAAAGGCTTCGCCGTCGTCGCCGACGAAGTCCGCAGCCTTGCCCAACGTTCAGCCAAAGCCGCCCGCGAATCGGCGGGAATGGTCGGGGAAATGACCCAGCGCATCGACGCCGCCACCTCCTCCATCGGGCAACTGGAAACGACCCTGAAGGAAATCCGCGACAACGCCAGTGAATTGCGGGTCAACTCGGACGAAGTCGCGCAGCTGGCGGACAAGCAGTCGCAGTCGGTCTACCAGGTCCACCTCAGCCTCGAACAGCTTTCCAAGACTGTCGCGTCCACCATGCACATTTCCCAGGAAACCGCCACCATCGCCGAGTCCATCCTCCAGCAGTCCGCAGCCCTGCGCAAACTCACCCTCGGGGAAGCCCCGAGTTTGGCCAGCGGTCTCCACCTGAGGCGCTCGAGCCACGACACCTCTGCCGTGGTCAAGTCCGGCCGCGACAGTTCCGCCGGCGACGCCTCCGGCGGCGGGGCGGCAAGGCCGGCCGGCCCGCCCAACGGCCAAAGGACCAAGAAGGGCGATTCGCCCGACAGCCGGGCCATTTCCCTCGCCAAAGGCCTCGCCGTCAAATCCGGCCAAACCATTCGCCTCGCTGCCTACCAGCCCGAAGTCAACCGACCCCTTCAGGACGTGGATTCTCCGGAGTTCAAGCCGGGCGGTCCCGAAGGGAACGGCCGATGAAACGCAAAGGCAAATCCACCCGGACCATCACGATGGCGAAAAAAACCGCCACCCTGTCCCCTTCCGACACCGCCGATTTCGAAGGCCTGACGCCCCCGCTGTTCCACGAGGCGATCAACCTGGAGGGACTCCTGAACCATCTCGAGGACGCCCGGCCGTCGATAATAGCCGACATTTCCGAGGACCAGAACCCGCCCGCCCGCTACATCATCGGCCACGAACTGGGCTCGGGCTCGATTGGCCAGGTCATCGAGGCGCGGGATCAGCATCTCGGGCGCCAGGTGGCGATTAAGATCCTCCACGACGGCGAGGGCCTGTCGCGGGACGGCATCGCCAGGTTCGTGGCCGAGGCGCAGATCACCGCCCAGTTGGAGCATCCGTCGGTGGTGCCGGTGCACGAGATTGGCATCATGCCCGGGGGAATGCCGTATTTTTCCATGAAACTGGTGAAGGGGCGCAGCCTCGACGACATCATAAATTATCTCCGGATCAACGACCGGGAGACGAAAAAGACTTATAATTCCCTCGCCCGCCTGCGCCTGTTCCAGCGTATCTGCCAGGGACTCGCCTATGCCCACGCCAAAGGGGTGGTGCACCGGGATCTGAAGCCGGCCAACATCCTGGTGGGGGAGTTCGGCGAAGTGCAAATCATGGATTGGGGCCTCGCCAAAACGGTGGCTTCGGTCCTCCCCGAAAGCCACGAAGACCCGGTGGCGACGGTGCGGATGGCGTCGGGAATGAACACCTTCGACGGGGCGATTGCGGGAACGCCGTCGTATATGAGTCCCGAACAGGCGCGGGGCGACTTCATGCTGATCGGTCCCCAATCCGACGTTTTCGCCCTGGGGCTGATACTCGCCGAATTCGTTAGCCTGACCCGGGTCTACCGCCAGCCGACCTTTCAGGAAGCGCTGGAAGCGGCCCGGACGCCGCCGGGAGAGGTCGACATCCGCCGCCTGTCCTCCGACGCCTCCTTCAGCCACGCGGTGGACCGGGTGATTCGCAAGGCGACCCAGCCGGAAATCGCCCTGCGCTACCGCCACGCCGGGGAAATGTCCTCGGACATCGCCAAGCTGATTGAAGAGCAGCTGCCGCCGTCCTCCATCAAACGTTCGATTCGCATGGACGAGTTCGAAGGCGAGGAAAGCGCCCCGGCGCCGCGGGAGCCGGAGTACGCGGAAAGGTCCGAGGATCGCCGGCGCTGGTTTATGGCGGGGGCGCTGGCCTTGCTGGCGGCGGAAGCGGTGGGGGCGCTGGTTTGGATCCTGATGTGAGGGTGACTTGCCGAAAACCGTTATTACCTGGATATCAAGGGTGTTTGGTTTTACGAAAGCAGTCTCGGGCGCTTTGCATGGCGACATGGCGAAAGTCCAGTTTATACTTGCCGCCGGGTCGCGATTGCCCTATGATGTAATGTTTGACCTCTTTATTTTTGAACACGCGTTTCCATAGTGGGAACGCGTTTCGCGCTTTGGCCTTTTTGACAAAAACGGATCGAACGATGAACGAACAGGACAAGCTTTTCTACCGCAAGCTCATCATTTCCCTGGCGATTGTCTCCGCCATCGCTGGTCTCTTGCTGGCCATCACCTACAGCACGACCAATCCCGTCATCAAACAGCGGGAAAAGGAGGATCAGGTCAAGGCGCTGCAGAACGTGTTTTTCCTGAAAAAACAGGGGAAGGATTTCAAACTCACCACCAAGGACATCGGCAACGGCGTGACCGCCCTGTATGAACCGGGTAAAACCGACACCCCGGCCTATTACGCCGCGCTTGGCAAGGGGATCGGCTACAATTCCAGCGTCCCGGTGAGCCTGATGGTCGGCTTCACCGGACCGGCCGAAAAGCCGGCCGCCTTGCTGAAAGGTTACGTTCCCGAAGAGCGGCTCCCGCAAAGCGACGCGACCGAACCGTACATCGTCGGCTTTTCGGTGGTGAACAGCGAGGAAACGCCCGGCCTCGGTGAAAAAATCAAGGACGCGAAACCGCCCTTCACCTGGGGCCAGCTCCTGACCGGCCGGCGTCCCGCCCCCTCCCCGGATCACGCCACGCCCTTCCAGAGTCAGTTCCGCGGCCGCCTCGCCGACGCCCTCCTCCTGAAGAAAAACGGCGGCGACCTCGACGCCATCACCGCTTCGACCATGACCTCGAACGGGGTGGTCGCGGCCTTGCAGGACGCGAGCGGCAAGCTGCAGGCGGCGCTGGCGAAAAATTAGGCTACGGCAACGAATGGCGCCGAAATAGCGACAACCAACTGAAAACCTGGACTATTGCAAAATCAGCATTCAAACCGCCGAATGGCGATTTTGTAAAATCAAAAACCTCTGAAATTCAGGCAAAATCGATTTTTGCAAAGCGACGATTGGCGGTTCAATCGTCACTTTGCAAAACTTCAGTGAAAACGCGAGAATTACGGGGGCATGAGGTTTAATTATGCGGCGGTTGGCATAATTAAATTTCGTGTCCCCGTAATTCGGAGGTGCACAAACAAATGCGGAAAGTATTTCTCGCGCTCCTTTTCCTGACGGCCGCCGGTCTGACGCCTTCGGGCGAATTCAACCGGGTGTTTCTCCCCGATCTTCTTCCCGCCAACACCATTCTATGCCTGGTACCCCCCGACACCATCACCCTGGAAAGGGATTATTCGCAAAGCATTTTCGCGCGTATCGCCAATCTTCCCGAAATGGGGCCGTTCCTGCGTTCCTTCGAGGAATCGCGGCGCCAGTTCGCGCAAGATATCGCCACCGGGGCAAATGTCCCGCCGCAACTCGCCTATGAACTCGTCAACGGCAAAGTCGGCCTCGCCCTCATCAATATCGGCCTCGGCCGCGACGGCAAACCCCTCCCCGAATTCGCCCTCGCCATTTCCTTAAAAACCCAACCGGACCGGCAAACCGTTTTCAACGCCGTCATGGCCCTCCTGAATCGTCCCGAAGTCGTCAAGACGGTCCTGGAAAGCCAGGGGATGGACCCGAACCTGCCTCTGCGCAGCCTCGCCCAGGAGGAAACCGTCGCCGGTGCCCCGCCGATGCTCAGGATCGGCCCGAACATCCGGGTCGCCTCCATCGGCAACATGGTCCTCCTCTACCACGGCCCCGGTTCCGACGGCATCAAGAAGCTATTCGACGCCGCCCAGAACCAGGCTCAGTCCTTAAGCAAAAACCCCTCCTTCGTCACCGCCTACCGCGGGGCGGAAGCGAAGCCGGGGTCGTCCCTGTGCTACTTCAACGTCCCCCGGGTGGTGTCGATTCTCGACGCCCTGAACCTGGGCCAGGTGACCCGGGTGGCGGACGCGCTGGGCCTCGGGTCGGTGCAGTCGGTGGTGGTGTCGGGGACCTACCACCAGGACGGCGTGCGGCACAGCATGTTTCTCCACACCCCCGGCGGGGCGACGACCGGCCTGATGTCGGCGCTGATTCCCATGCCGGCCGATTCGCCGATGGGGGTGGAGAGTTACGCCAACGTCATTCCCTCCACCGCCGAAGCCTTCCTCGCCATGCGGGTCGACATTCCCACCCTGCTGCGGGAGATCCCCTATATTCTCGACACCCTGGGGGCGGTGACGCGGCCGGGGGGTATGTCCGGGTTGGTCTCGGGCGAGCGGATTCTCGGGGTGCCGCTCGGTGACATTTTCCGCACCCTCGGGGCGGACATCGTCATCAGGCCGCAGGAGGACACCCAGGTCGTCACTTTCAATAACGTCGACGTCCAGTCTTTTGAACGCCTGGTGGCGCGGATGGAACAGAACGCCGGGGCGCCGTTTTCGCGGCAGAACATCGGGGGTTATGTGGTGCGCTATTTCAACCGCCGCGCCTCCCTTTCGGCGCCGATTGCCCCGGCCTTCTGCCTGGTGCCGCGCGGGGCGGGGAGTCCCCAGGGGATCCTGTACATGGGTTCGCATCCGCAAGCCATCGTCTCCATGTTGCGGGAACTGACGAGCGCCCGGGAGGCGGTGTCGGGGACGCCCGATTTCCAAAAGGCGTCGTCGGGGATTGGCGCGGGGTATTCGCTGTTTTATTATAACGGCCACCGGGACGGTTACCGCCGGGTTTACAATTTCCTCCTGCCGGTGCTGTCGTTGTGGGCGAGTTCGTCGCGGTACCAGGTCGACACCGGGCTCCTACCGGTGGCGTCGTCGGTGATGCCGGCGGTGTTCGGGTCGGCGATGGGGATTCGTTGTTTTCCCGAAGGGATGCAGATCCAGGCTTTTAGTCCGATAGGTTCGGCGGCGATATTCGTGCAGCTCGCGGACAAGCTGGTGGTGTCGAATCCGCTGGTCATCGGCTACGTTTACGCGATGATGGAGACGTGGCTGAACATGTTGCCGACGTGGTGAGTTTGTGGAAACCAATTTAACACAGAGGACACGGAGAGCACAGAGGACACAGAGAACTGCATTTGTTATTTGACAAATAATGATGTGGTTCTCTGTGTCCTCTGTGCTCTCCGTGTCCTCTGTGTTAATTTTTTTATCGAGGTTAACATGGCATATTTATCCGTAGCGATTGTCGGTCGCCCGAACGTCGGGAAATCGACTCTCTTCAACACCCTGGCCGGTTCCAGGATAGCGATTGAAGGCGACAGTCCCGGCGTAACCCGGGACCGCGTTCTTTATCCCCTGACGATTGAGGATCGGACTTTCGAC
Organism: Planctomycetota bacterium; assembly: GCA_031548865.1. GTDB lineage: Bacteria > Planctomycetota > SZUA-567 > SZUA-567 > SZUA-567 > JAJBSZ01. Next base: position 9,545 of record JAVBQR010000027.1, on the reverse strand, counting down.
CTGGTCGACACCGGCGGCATCGGCATTGTCGACAGCCAGCGCCTCGAGAAACAGGTCGAGCGGCAAATCGAACTGGCCATCAAGGCGGCGGACATGCTGATTTTCCTGGTCGACAGCCGGGACGGCATCACCCCCCTGGACGAGGAAGTGGCCCGGCGCCTCCGCCGGGAAAATAAACCCGTCCTGCTGGTCGCCGCGAAAGTCGACACCCAGCGCATCGAGGACAATCTCCCCAGCTTCCACGCCCTGGGTTTCGGCGACGCCTTGCCGGTGAGCGCCAAACAGAATCGCGGCGTCTACGACTTGGAAGAGGCGATTGTCGCCAAACTGCCTCCGGACGACGGCCGGGAAAACGGCCCCACCGCCCTGGAGCTGCCGAAAATCGCCCTGGTCGGCCGGCGGAATGTGGGGAAGTCCACCTTCATCAACCAGATTTGCGGCTCCGAGCGGGTCATCGTCTCGGACACCCCCGGCACCACCCGCGATTCCCTCGACATAACCGTCCGCACCCCCGAGCAGTCGTTTGTCCTGATAGACACCGCCGGACTCAGGAAGCGGGGGCAAATGGACGATTCGCTGGAGTTTTTCGGACACATGCGCACCGAGCGGTCGATTCGCCGTGCCGACGCAGTGGTGTTGATGCTGGACGTGATGGAGGAGATCGGGAAAGTCGACAAGCAAATCGCCAGCTTCATCCTCGAAAATTACAAACCTTGCGTACTAGTTTTGAACAAGTGGGATCTGGCTTTGGAACGCAATCCCGGCGTGACCCTGGCCGATTTCGGCCGTTACGTGACCGACCGCCTCCCCGGCATGCATTTCTGCCGTTTGGCGGCGATGTCGGCGCGGGAGGGGCTTAACGCGCAGGGGGTGATTGAATCGGCCCTCGAACTGGTGCGCCAGGGGTCGGTAAAAGTGGGTACGGCAGCCTTGAACGCCGCGCTCGTGGAGGCGCAACGGAAACGCGCCACCAAGGCGAAAGGGGGAAAACTGGGGCGGATTTATTACGGAACCCAAACCGGGGTGTCGCCGCCGGCGTTTCTGCTGTTCGTGAACAATCCTTCGCAATTCGACGACAATTACCTCCGCTACCTGACGAATCAGATGCGGGATGATTTGGGCTATCCCGAGATTCCCCTGAAAATCATGCTGAAGACTTCGAACGAGAAGGAGGTCGGCAGATATTCGTAGTGTTTGGGGTGATTTCGATAACACCCCATGCGAAAAGCGGGCGTTATACGCCCGCTTTTCGCAGAAAAATTCCTGTTATACCTGCCTGCCTGTCAGTCAATGAAACCCTCGTCCCGCAAAACCTTCCGGAAATTGGCGCGGTTGATGAACACGCCCTCGGTGCGGTATTCCTTCGGAGGTTCAATTCCCTGGGTCACCCATTTGTAAACGAACTCGGTGGCGCCATAGCCGTGTTGGCGCGCCGACAAGAGCATCGAACCGAAGAAACCGGTCGGCGTGGGCTTTTCCAATTCGGCGATGCAGTCGGTGCCGTTGATGCCGATGCCGATCATGTCCTTGGCGTCAATGCCGCGGCCTTCCATGGCGCGCACCGCGCCGAGCACGCAATTGTCGTTGCCGCCGCAGATGAGCCAATGTTTGACCTCGGGGTGCTTGGCCAGGAGGACGTTGGCGGCGTTCATGGAGGCGGGGATATCCATGGTCTGCAGGATGGGAGCGCGAAAAACTTTGGCCAGGGGGAAGCCGTGGTCGACGAGGGAGTCGACGGCGCCTTCGTAGCGCTGCTTGACCGTGTCCAGTTCGTCGAAAGTCATGACGCACAGGGCGGTGTCCTCGATTTTCCAGTTGCGGTTTTTCATCTCTTTCCAGAGTTCGTCGCCGACGTTGCGGCCGATTTTGTAGGCGGCGATGCCCAGGTAGGGCACGTCGGTCATGAACTTGCCGTCCGCGCCGACGAACTGGTCGGCGTTCGAAACCAATTTCAGGTTGTTCCGCTTGGCCGCGGCGACGATTGCCGGCCCGAGGCGGACATCGGGGGTAACGCAGACAAAGCCCTTGGCGCCGGCGGCGGCGAGGTTGTCGATGGCGGCGAGCATTTTTTCGCCGTCGGTGGCGCCGATTTTAATCAGCTCGAAGCCGTTGTCGTCGGCGCATTGCTGGGCGAATTTCCACTCCATCTGGAACCAGGATTCTTCCGGCTGTTTGACGACGTAGCCGATTTTTATCTTTTCGCCGGCTTGGCCGAAATTGAGGATGGGCAGCCATAAAAGGGCGGCCAGGACCAACAATGAGATTTTTCTCAGCATATGAATTCCTTTCGTGCCGCGGGGGAATATGCAAAAGTCCAATTAGTACTGCCGGGTGGGGAGCACTTCCTTGGCGGTCGTTTCGTCGTAGACGTCTTCGTGGGATTCTTCCCAGCGCGGAATTTTCTGCCCCGCCGCCAACTGCTTCACCAGTTTGAAGAACTGCGGCCCCAGGAGGGGATTGCATTCGACCGTGCAGTTGAGCTTTCCCTCGACCATGGCCACAAAAGCGTCGCGGACGCCGTCAATCGACACGATGATGATATCCTTCCCCGGCTTGAAACCAGACGCTTCCAGGGCCTGAATCGCCCCCAGCGCCATGTCGTCGTTGTGGGCGTAAAGGGCGTTCACGCCGGTGAAGTCGGCCGCCTTCACCCATTGTTCCATGACCTCGTTACCCTTGGCGCGGGTGAAGTCGCCGCTCTGGGACTTGATGATTTTCATGTCGGGATAGTTGGCGATGACTTCGGCGAAGCCTTTTTTCCGCTCGATGGTGGGGGCGGCGCCGACCGTGCCCTGGAGTTCGACGATGGTGGCTTTGCCGTTCATCTTCTTGGCCAGCCAGCGGGCGGCGTTACGGCCTTCCTCGATGACATTGGGGCCGAGGTAACTTTCGTAGAGGCTTTCGTCGGAATCGACCTTGCGGTCCACCAGAACGACCGGGATGCCGGCTTCCTTGGCTTCGCGAAGCACCGGTTCCCAGCCGGATTCGACGACCGGGGCGAGGCCGATGACGTCGACGCCCATGGTGATGAAATTGCGGACCGCCTTGATTTGGTTTTCCTGCTTCTGCTGGGCGTCGGAGAAGACGAGCTCGACCCCCTGCTTCTCCGCCTCCGATTTGATGGAGTTCGTTTCGGCGGTGCGCCAGGCGCTTTCGGCGCCGATTTGCGAGAAGCCGACGACGACCTTCCGGTCGGCGGCGGGAGCCGTGGCGGCCAGCGTCAGGGCAAGAACGAAAAGGAATGCTACGGACAATTTCGACATGGTCTGTTCTCCTGGTTCCAGAATTAAGGTGCGGACCGTTGCCGCGAAAGGTTAGGCATTTTCTTTCACACTTTGCTTCCCCGCCAGGGGGAATTCGGCTGGTTGCGGGCCAGATTGATTACCTCCAGCATATTGGCGAGGGGCACGTCCCCTTCCACCGCGTGGGCCGGAGAAAGGATGTATCCGCCTTTCCTTCCGGCTTCCAGCAGGCGCTCCGTTTCCCGCCCCACTTCGGCAACCGTGCCGTAGGGCAGGGTCTTCTGGGTGGAAAGCCCGCCGTGGAAGGCGAGGCGGCCGCGGTAGCGCTCCATCAGGGCAAAGACGTCCATCACTTCGGGCTGGAAGGGATTGAAACAATTCAGCCCGATTTCCACCAGGTCGTCGAAAAGTTCGTCCACCTTGCCGCAGGAATGGATCATCACCATCTTGTCGGCGGCGCGGACGCGGCCGTACATGCGCTTCAGGATCGGCTTGATGAATTCCCGCCAAATTTTCGGGCCCATCTGCAAACCGGTCTGCATCCCCCAGTCGTCGCCGAAGTAAACGGCGTCGATATCGTACTTGAGGGCCGCATCGACCTGGGCCAGATTGTAGTCGCAGATGGCGTTAAGGAGTTCGCGGACGAATTCGGGATTTTCATAGAAGTCCATCATCAGCTCTTCCATGCCCCGCAGGGTCCAGGCGCGTTCGTAGAGGGAAAAGCCGATGCGGAAAACTCGCCAGCGGTCGGGATATTGCCGGATTAATCCGGGGATGGGATCGAAGAAGCGCGGGTCGCGGGGATTGGGGAAGGTGTAACCGTCAAGGGTGGGTTCGGGGAGCATGATTTTTTCAACGATGCCGATGTCTTTGTCGACGCTGCGGTTCCAGACCACGCCAAAGACATCGCGAAAGCGGTCGTTACCCAAATCATCGAAAAAACCAATGTCGCTGCCGAGGCCGAGGATGTGGTTTTCACAGGCTTTTTCTACCGCTTCGGGGCCGCCGAAGTACTTTTCCAGGGCTTCTTGTATTTCAACGGTGAAACTGTAATGCCAGGGGACGTAGGGCGGGGATTTTCCTTCGAGGGCGAGACGGACAACTTCGCGTTTTTCCATAGTCGACTCCTGCGGCTGCAAATAATCTGAGGCATTGTTTTTATCGGGTGTCGGCATTATGATGGCGAATATAAATTACGACAATAGATAATATGCCTGTTTATTTGCACGATCCGACGATTTTCACGGCTGGCCGGCACGGGAGGGCGAATCCGGTGACAGTTAACCCGAGACAACCGCCGGAAGATTTTCCGACGGTGGAAGTCAAAAGCGTCGGCATCCGCTGGTACCACCCCGCCGGCTTCCGGGTCGACCGTCCCCTCGGTTCGCAAGACTACGCCTTTATGCAGTGGCTTACCCCCGCCTTACTGATCGTCGCCGGCGAGGAACGCCGGGAAAGGGAAGGCGGCTGCATCGTCTACCGCCCCGACGACCCCCAGTGCTTCGGCGGCGACCTCTTCACCCCTTTCGGCAACAACTGGTTTCACTTTCACGGTCCCATGGCGGGCAAGCTGCTGGACGCCTGCGGCATACCCCTGAACCAACCGCTGCACCTGCGCGACTCCTCCTTCATCGAACCACTTCTCAACATGTTTCAGCGCGAAAACCTGAACCAGGCAAGGCTCTGGCGCCTGATGATCGGCAGCGGAGTGGAACGCTTTTTCATTGAAATGGCCAGGGAGATAGGAAGCGGCGCTTCGGTGCGCCTGAAGTCGGCCCGGAGCGCCGAACTCAGGGAAAGGTTCGTCGCCCTCCGCGACAGCATGCGCGAGCGTTCGGCCGAGCCCTGGACCCTGAAGGACATGGCGGACAGCGTGTATTTGAGCCAATCGCGTTTCAGCCAGCTCTACCGGGAATTCTTCGACGCCAACCCGATTGACGACCTGATTCGCATGCGTATCGCCAAGGCGGAGTATTACCTCTGCCTCACCAACATGCCCCTGGCGCAAGTGGCGGCTTTGTGCGGATTCTCGGACTACTACTATTTCTCCCGCCAGTTCAAAAATAAGACCGGGGAATCGCCGACCTCCTACCGCCTGTTGCGCGGCGGAACCGCGCAGGAGTAAGGGCGACGCCTAAGTGAATGGCGCCCCGGCCTTGATTTCCCGCCATGGAAAGGGAAGCGGCTTCATTTCAACTTGAACAATTTTTCCGCGTTGCCGTGGGCGATCTTCTCTTTCATTTCCGGACTCAGCGGCGCGTTTTCCAGAAATGCCCTGGCGCCCGCGTTGGAATAGTAGGGATAGTCGACCGAATACAAAATCCGCTCCGCCCCCATCGTGTCGAGGGCGAATTGCAGCTGGGGCAGGTTGAACATGCCGCTTGGGGTGATGTGGACATTGTTCAGCATGTAATACTTGAAATCGTGTTGCATCGGCGAGGCGCTGGCGGGAAAGAAAGTATTGACCCGCTCCAGGTAATAGGGCAGCAACTCGCCCCAATGCCCGGTAATCACCTGCAAATTCGGGTGCCGGTCGAAAACCCCCGCGAAAATCAAGCGCAGCACATGCACTCCCACCTCGTAATGCCAGCCCATTCCGGCGGAGGCGAAGCGCGCCGCGAAGGCTAGATCGGCATTGCCGTAATAGGCGTCGCGCACCTCTTTTTTCACGATGGTGGGATGGATATAAAGCGGGACATCCAACTCGGCCGCCGTGGCGAAAAACCCTTCGAAGTCCGGTTCGTCCAGGAAACGTCCGTGCGCGGTGCCGTTGATCATGGCGCCGACGAATCCCAACTCGGTGACGCAGCGCCGCAATTCTCGTGCCGCCGCTTCCGGATCGGCCATCGGCAGGGTGGCAAAACCATAGAAGCGATCGGGATGTGCGGATATGGCCTCGGCAAGCTGGTCGTTCGCCTGTCTCGCGAGTTCGACGGCGAGGGGAGAGGGAAGCAGTTCGGTGGCGGGCGAGTTATAGGAAAGTATCTGCACGTCGATGCCGTGCGCATCCATGTCCGCTATCCGCCCCGCGCCAATGTCGAAAAGCTGCCCCGGCTTCATGGTCGGCCGCGAACCGAAATCGGCGGCAAACGCTTTCGCGTGCCCGGGCGCGATCTTTTCTATTTCGTCGCGGGTGGCAGCGGTGATGGCGTTGTTGAGAAAATGTTCTTCGATGGTGATGATTTTCATTCTACCGGGTACGCCGGCCGCTCCGTTATCTTTCCGCCCAGATTCTTGCGCCTCTGCCGCAACCGCCAGCAGGGCGAGAAAAATTCCGGTCAGGGTTATCTTCAGAACTTGCATAGCTTTTCTCCTCATTGCCTCACAGGCCGAGTATCGCCTCGATCTCAATGTCGACCTCCGGCGAAAACAAACTGTTCACTGCCACCAGGGAACTTGCCGGCGGCTGTCCGGCATATTGTCGGGCCAGCTCCTCCCGAAGGTCCGCTGCCTTGCCGATGTCGGTTACGAAGATCGTCACCTTGATTAGGGAGGACAGGTCGGTTCCCTCCGCCTCGGCAATCGCCCGGATCCGGGCGAAAATTACCCGCGCCTGCTCCGCAATGCCCTTACCTTGGGCTTCGGAACCGAAGGCGGTGACGCCGGACAGATATAGCACCCGGCCATGCTTGACGGCCTGGGAAAAAAGTCCGCCAGCCGGACTGGAAGCTTCATAATTTCTTCGTTCTATTTTAAATTCGCTATTGTCTTGGGCGGCACTGGTCAAGGCACAGAATGTTAACGCTGCGCTCACAAGCATTGCACTTGAGAAAATGTTCAAGTTATATACTCCCTCTTGTCAGGCCCGACTATTCGGTAGCGCCGTCGTAGAAGTTCCTCGCTACCACTCCCCTTGATCCGCCCTGCCGTTGTGGTCGACTTTGATCCGGTTCGGGACCAACCTGATGACCAGAAGATCTGGATTGTCCGGCGTTTGATAGAGTGACTTCATCCAGTCGGCCCAAAGGGTCTTGCTTAGACCGGGTTCATTCACCTCCTCAATTACTCCGGTGTACAGGGCGGCGGTTCCGGTGGACAAATCGAGGTAATAGGCGGAGGCTTTGGGATTGTTGCGGAATTGCTGCACTTTGCCGCTCTTCTTCGAGGTGACGAAATACAACGCTGTTTTGCCGTCCCTCAGCATCGGGAACTTGTTCCCTTTATGAAAGTTCGCCACGACCCGGGCTTGGGGATAGCCGTCGGCGTCAACCGTGGTCAAGGTCACAAAGTCGATTTTTCCTACTACCTCGGCGGCCCGCTTGCGAAGGGAATCCGGGGCTTTTTCGCCGGACCAGGCCGGAGCGACGGCGAAAGCAAGCACAAGCGCAATTGCTACACTAAAAGTTTGCATGTTATTCTCCTGTTGTTGCTGCAGTTTTCCAAAAAACTTGTTCTTACTGAGGATTTCCAAGATTCATAATCTACTGTGCCGCGAGCTGCATCACCATCGCGGGATAACGGTCGCCAATTATCGCGTCAGGCCCGAAAGCCCGATCCAGCGCCACCAGCTCATCGGCTGAGAACTTGACCTCGAACACCTGGAGGTTTTCCGGCACGCGGGAGCGGCGGCTCATACCGATCAGCGGGAGGATAGCGTCACCGCGCGACAGTAGCCAGGCGACGGCCAATTGCGCCGGCGTATAGCCCTTGACGGCGGCCATTTCCTTGAGAAACGCCACTGATTTGAGGTTGTGTGTGAGGTTTTCCCCCTGCATGCGGGGCACCTGGTAATGCGGGTTTTCGTTTCGGGTTTCTCCAGTTACCGTACCGGTCAGGAGGCCGTCCGCCAGAACCCGGTAGGGGACCACGGCAACGCCAAGCTCCCGCGCCGTCGGCAGGATTTCCTTTTCTATGAACCGGCAGGCCAGCGAATATTCTATTTCCAAGGCCGCTACCGGGTGAATGGCGTGGGCTAGACGCAGATGTTTCGCACCCACCTCCGACACCCCGAGATAACGGACCTTCCCCTCCTTAATCAGGTCGACGACCGCGCCGATCGTTTCCTCGTACGGCACCTCCGGATCCAGGCGGCACGGCTGATAGAGGTCGATTACGTCGACACCCAGGCGCTGGAGCGAGTAGGAAGCGAAATTCTTCACCGCCTTTGGGCGGCCGTCCACGTCGACGAAAGCCCCGGAAGGCGCAAACATGGCGCCGCATTTCACGCTGAGGAAGGCCTGGTCGCGCCGGCCCTTGATGGCCTGGCCAATCAGGTATTCGGCCCGGCCCATACCATAGAAATCGGCGACGTCAAGAAAGTTGACCCCGGCGTCCAGGACCGCCTGAATCGTCGCGATGCATTCCTGGTCGTCATGCGGCATTTTCGCCGCCATTTGCATGCTGCCGAAGCCCAGCTTCGATACTTGCGGCCCGTTCTTGCCCAAAATGATCGTTTTCATAGCTTTTCCCTTATGCAGACTTTTCGAAGAAACCAGGCCAACTGCCGCTCGATATCTTCGGAAAATTATTCTATTGGTTTGAAAGGTGTTTTCGACAACAGTCGCGTAATAGAAATGGTTTTACTTCATCGCGTCATGGTGAATGGCCGCGACTTTTTCCAGGACAAGAGCCGCATCCTTCACGCCCTTGCCTTCCTGCTCCCTTGCCCATGCGGCTTGCGCTTCCCGGAACTTGGTGACGCTTTCCCATTCTTTTACTTCCTCGGCGCCAAGAATGCGTACTTGCGCGCCGTCCCTACGCATCTCTTCCACAAGCGTGTCGAGGCCGTCTTCCATGGCCTGCCCCAAACTCCGGTACGCTGTCCCGGCGGCGCGCCGGATCGCGTCTCTGTCTTCTTTCGCAAGACATTCCCAAGTATTCTTGTTCGTCGCCACCATGTAGACATGTCCCAACCACAGATCTTTGGAAAGCAACACCTGGGGGGCGGCTTGGTGCGCCCGAATTTCGTAGCCGCTGTCGATGTTGACCATGAGCCCGTCCAGCGTTCCGTCCCCGAGGGCCTTGGCCACCCCGTTTCCCCAGGGCATGGTGACCGGCACGGCGCCGGCGTTGGTGAGAAAATTACGATGCCAGAAGCTGGCGGAGCGCCACTTTCCCCCCTTGACTTCCGCCAAGGCGGGGAGCGGCTTGGCGCTGAAGAAGGCCACGGGATAACCTGTGGCGAACAGGATGCCGACCACGTTCGCCCTCCCCAGTTCTTCCGGGGCTTTCCAGTTTTGGCTGGTTAGATCAGCCTATTATTCAAGCGAAGCTTGACGAACTTTGAGATATAAATACTCAATATCTCGCATACCACATGAGCGTCTGAGAAGCTGTTCAATAATGTTGTTAAATGACTCTAAT
>JAVBQR010000139.1:0-6978 GCA_031548865.1 Planctomycetota bacterium | reverse complement strand
ACCGAATCGAACGAGCCGGAGGCGATTGTCAAGGAAACGATGGCGGCGCACGCCAAGAACCGGGTGTTGTTGGCCGATTCCAGCAAATTCGATCAGGTGGTGTTCGCGAAGACTTTGGAGTTCACGGACATAGATTATGTTATAACCGATACGGCGCCGGATCGTAAATGGATCGAGTTTTTCAAGAAAACGGGAGTGCAATTGATTTGTTGAATACATGCGCATATTTGTTGGCCATCCATAAAGACAAAGGATAATCCATGCCGGATAATCAGTCCGTTAACCCGATTGACTCCTTTAACCCGTCCGATCGTCAGAACTACCTGGCCTCCACGGCGCGAGACATAGTCGGAAGACGTTTCGAATGGCCCCGCCCGAAGAACATGGCCAATTTGCATGTCCACACTTTTCACTCCTATAATTCGCTGGGTTATTCGCCGACGCACGTGGTTGACGAGGCGAGGAGCCAAGGTTTGGCTCTCGTGGGTTCGACCGACTTCGACACCCTGGACGCCATGGAGGAAATGTTCGAGGCGGGGAAAATTCTGAAGATACCGACCACCGTGTCCCTGGAAACGCGCACCTATGCCGAAGCCTACGCGACGGAGGAAGTTTCCAGCCCCGGCGAACCCGGCGTCATGTACATGATGGGCATCGGCTTCACCGCCCCGCCGGAGTCCGGAACGCCGGCGGCGGCCTTTTTCGCCTCCTTGAAGACGCAATCGCGGGAGCGGAACCTTGCCCTCCTGAACAAGATTAACCCGCTCCTCGGCGCCGCCGCCCTGGATTACGATCGCGACGTCACCCCCCTCACCCCCTCCGGCAACGCCACTGAGCGGCATATCTGCGCCGCCCTGGACGGCCGGGCGCGGGCGGTTTTCCCGGACAGAGCCAAACTGGCCGAATTCTGGGCCGGAACGCTTGGCCTCGCCGCCGACAAGGCGGCGGAACTCATCGGCAATCCCGGTTCCCTGCAGAACACCATTCGCGCCAAATTGATGAAGAAGGGCGGTCCCGGTTATATCCAGCCCGGGAGCGGCTCCTTCCCGGCGGTGGAGGATTTCTTCGTCATGGTGAAGAATTCCCGCGCCATCCCCTGCCTCGCCTGGCTGGACGGACTGTCGGCCGGGGAGGCGGATCCGGATCGGCTGGTGGCCAACGCCATCGCCTGGGGCGCCCGGGCGGTGAACATCATCCCGGACCGCAACTGGAACATCGCCGACCCGGCACTGAAAAAGAGAAAGCTGGCCGCACTCGAAGCCTTTGTCAAAGCCGCCCGGGCGCCCGGCCTCCCCATTATCGCCGGAACCGAGATGAATAGTCCCGGCCAGAAGTTCGTCGACGATTTCTTCACGCCGGAACTTCTCCCCTACATCGAGGATTTCATGAACGGGGCGTATTTCCTTTACGGCCACACCGTTTTGGAGCGCGCATTCCGAATGGGGGCGGTGAGCGAATGGGCGGACAAGACTTTCGGCTCGGACTGGCGGACGGCGAACGCCTTTTATGCCCAGGCCGGCCGCAGCGCCCAGCCCGGCGCCGACTATTCCGCGGCTTCCCTCCCCGCCGCCCCCGGCGTCAAGGATGTATTTTCCCTTCTCCTCAGCAAAGGATAAATATCATGCACGACATTTACCGGCGTTACCGACAGGTCGACTATCAATTACCGAAAACCTATCTTTCCTGGGAGCTCTACGGAGCCGGCCTGGAGAATCTTGGCCAGGGCGGCAAGGCGGTGGAGCTGCCGCTCCGGGATCCGACCCCGGACGAAGTGCTGCTCCGTGTCGACGCCCTAGGCTTGTGTTTTTCCGACACCAAGCTGATTTGGGCCGGGCCGAACCACCCGCGCATCACCGGGCGGGATCTCAAGAACGACCCCACCGTCGCCGGCCACGAGGCGGCCTTGACGGTGGTAAAGACGGGGTCGAACTGGAAAAACAAGTTTTCGGTCGGACAACGCTTCATCATTCAGGCCGACATCAAGGTGGACGGGGTCCAGAAGGCTTTCGGTTATGTGCAGCGTGGCGCCATGGCGCAGTACGCTTACGTCGGGCCGTGGGTGTTGGATAACGAGGGCGTCTGTTACCTGTTGCCGATAAAGGATAAAACCGGATACGCCGAGGCGGCTTTGGTGGAGCCGTGGGCTTGCGTGGAGGCGGCCTATCACTTGCCCGAACGGATGGGCCCGAAAGAGGGCGGCAAGGCGCTGATTGTCGCCGCCGACCAGGGCGCGTTCGGCGATTTTAGCGGGGTTTTCCCGGCTGTTCCCGAAGTCCTTTACAACGTGGGGGGGGGCGACTTCACCGGTTTGCCGGCGGCTTACCTGGGGCAGTTCGCGGCTGGTCCGGCCGGGGTGGCGGCGGCGGCGCGGGCGGCGGGGAAGTTCGACGACATTTTCCTGATGGGCGACGCCGGCGCGGAATTGATCGAAGCTTGCGATCAAGCCTTGGCATTTGGCGGTGTGTTGGCTTTTATCGAAGACAAGCCGATCCCCGGGAAAGCGGCGATTGACATCGGCCGGGCGCATTACGAGCTGACGCGTTACATCGGCGGCGGGAAGCCGCAGGGGGTATACGGCCAGAACACCCGCCAGGAATTGGCGGCCGGGGGTAGGGCGTGGATGGTGGGGGCGGCCGGTCCGATGGGGCAGATGCATGTGCAGCGGGCGCTCGAATTGGCGAATCCGCCGAAGGTGCTGTTATGCACCGACCTGTCCGAGGAGCGTTTAAACTATATGGAAAAGCGTTTGCGTCCTTTGGCGACGAAGAAGGGCGTGGAGATGGTTTGCATAAATGTTGGGAAAGAGGCCGATTTGCCGGAGCGGATTCGCGGGCTTACTTCCGGCGAGGGTTTTGACGACGTTTATGTGCATGCGCCGGTGCCGGCTTTGGTGGAGCAGGGGGCGGAGTATTTGCATAGCGGCTCCATCCTGAACGTTTTTGCCGGGGTGGGGATTGGCACCAAGGCCAAGTTGCCGCCGGAGATTTTCCGGGCGCTCCACACCCGCCTGCTCGGCTCTTCGGGTTCGAGTATGGAGGACATCGTCAACACCTTGAACAAGATGGAGGCGGGGGAACTGGCGACGCGGATGAGTTTGGCGGCGTTGGGAGGGATTGAGGCGACGTGGGACGGCATCAAGGGGGTGAAGGAGAACCGCTTCCCGGGTAAGACGGTCATTTTCCCACAGGTGCGCGGAGTGGGGTTGGGGGGGATGGAGAGTTTTTCGAATGTATGCCCCGAAGCGGCGGGTTTGTTGGAGCCGGGGAATGTGTGGACCGATGCGGCGGAGGAGGAGTTCTTGGGGAGGAAGCTACAGTTTTAAAGGAAAACGAACTAACTGCCGTTCGATTTCCTTTAATAAGAACGCTATTTCTTGCGTTTTCCGTAATAAAAGCCATATATACTGGAACCACTTTGGTTTTAGGGAAACTTCCTGTCTCCGCATCTTGTTACGTCCACCCCTCCCCAAACGTCGGCGGTAACGGCTAGGCAAGGGAATGGCGGCTCCGGACCCTGTAACGCCGGAATGACGTGTGGGGAGGTGTCAAGCGTAACAGGATGCGGAGACAGGAAGTTTCCCGAAACCCAAAGTGTCTCCAGTATAACCTAACCCCGGGAGAAGACATGAGACTAACCAACCGCAAAGCCGCCGTCACCGGCGCCGCCCAAGGCATCGGACTCGCCATCGCCGAACGCCTCGCCTACGAAGGGGCGGACCTCTGCATCCTAGACATCAATCTCCCCGCCGCCGAAGAGGCAGCGGATAACATCGCCCGCACCTTCGGCAGGAAAGTCGGCGCGGTAAAAGTCGACGTCACCAACGAGGACTCGGTACAGGAGGCGCTGAAATTGACCAACGAAGCCATCGGCGGCCTCGACCTCCTGGTCAACAACGCCGGCGTCCTGAAGAGCCACTACCTCCCCGATTTCCCCAAGAAAGACTGGGACTTCGTCCTGAACGTCAACCTGACCGGCGCCTTCCTCTGCGTCAAACACGCCGCCAAAATCATGCTCGACAGCCAAACCCCGGGCTCGATGATCGTCATCGCCTCCCGCTCGGCCAAACGTGGCGGACTCTGGAACCACGCCTACTGCGCCTCGAAATTCGGCGTGGTCGGCCTCGTGCAATGCGCCGCCCTCGACCTTGCGCCCCACAAAATCCGCATCAACTGCATCTGCCCCGGCAATGCCCTCGACACCCCGCTCTGGAAAGACCTGGCTGTGCAATACGCCAAGAAATACAACGAAACGCCCGAGCAAGTCCTGGAACGCTACCGGAAACGCGTCCCCCTCGGCCGGGGCTGCGACGTCCAGGACATCGCCAACCTGGCCACCTTCCTGGCTTCGGAAGACAGCTCCTACATGACCGGGCAAGCCATCAACCTCACCGGCGGCGAAATCATGTCGCCGTGACCAAGAGGGAACAAATTCCACAACGCTGGATCTGCGGGGCGGTTCCCGCAAATCCGGCGTTGTAGAGCTACCCCTTCGCCCGCCCCAGGTTAATCCGCAATTTCTTGCAGCGCCGGTCCAATGCCGCCCAGGCAATCCCCAGCTCCCGTGCCGCCGCGCCGCGGTTGCCATGGTTCCTCGCCAAAGTCTCGACAATCAGCCGCCGTTCCGCCTCCTTGAGGGTCATCGGCGTCTTCTCCTCCGTCGGCGTTGCTTCGCTCGAGCCCGCCACCCTGGAGGCCAAATCCGGGCACTCGTCGTTCAAGGCAAAACGCACGTTGCTGAGCCGCCGCCGCACCGCCAGATAATCCTCCCGGTCGAGCACCTGACCCACCAAGCCGGAAAAATGCCGCAGCATGTCCACCTCAACCCCCGACCACTCCTTCTCCATGCCGCAACTGTCCACCCCAACCAGTCCCGACCACAAACCGTCGCGCACCAGCGGAACCAGGAGGACCGAAGACACCGATTGCTTGGTCAAGACCTTGTGCAGATCCGGTGCCAACTGGTGGGTGTGCGCCGCGAAATATGGCTTGTCCAACAGCAACGGCTTCAGGGAAGGGATATCCTTCTGGTAATCGTGGAGCGGCCAGGACGGCAAGGCTTCCTTGACCTCGCCGTTTATCCATTCGTAGGACACCCGCAGGAAACGGCCGTTGTCCTCGTCGCACATCACATACGCCCGCGAAGCGCCAAGAAAACCGCCCACCCTGGCCAACGCCTGCTGCATGCGTCGGTACGTTTCACCCCTGCCGGTGAACAGCAAAGCGGGTAACTCCGCCATATGCTGCACGGATTGGCGGAGCAGATCCTCATTCGCGAAGGTTTGCGGGACACTTACCAGAGGCTTGCCTCGGACTGACTCGGTGGGTTCTTCTTTTATGGTTCGCATGAGGCCATCTTTTAGATATGGTTTACGATTACGATATACGTGTATATGTATTTACCCCAATGATTTATACCAATAAACCGGAAAATTGCCATTTGTTATAAGCGTCCGTTATTATCTTCGCCGCAACGAAATTAACAAGGTATTTATGGTAAAAAATTGGACTTTTCCAGAAATTCGAGCAAAACAGCCGCCCGATTTCCGTTAAAAGTAGAGAAAAAAGGCTCGGAGACTTTCTCTCCGAGCCCATGCGAGCATAAACCAGCACCTTGTCTTCGCCCTTCCCCGGGTCACTTGTCCTGCTGTCGGGGACGGTGGCGGTTGCGAGTTATTTCTTGGTGTAGATTTCTTCGCGTTTCAGGTAGCCGGAGTCAATCAGCACCTTGTCGAGGTTATCCTTGTCGACCACTTCGGCGGCGAGAAGAATCGAAGGGACTTCCATGTAGCCGTTGTCGACTTCGCCGTTGATCATGTCGGCGATGGATTCGCCCTTGGCCATGCGGACGGCGGCGCGAACCGCTTCTTCGCCGAGTTTGCGGGTGTCCTTCAGGACGGTGATGGACTGGGTGCCGGCGGCGACGCGCTGGGCGGCGGAGAGTTCCGCGTCCATGCCGGTCACCGGAACCTTGCCGGCGAGACCCTGGGCGGCCAACGCGGCGATGGCGCCGCCGGCGGTGCCGTCGTTCGGGGCGAGGATGGCGTCGACCTTGTTGTTGGCGAGGGTCAGGGCGTTTTCGACGATTTTCTGGGCGTTCGAGGGCTGCCAGTCGATGACGGGCTGGTCGAGAATGACCTTGATGTCACCCTTGTCGATAAGCGGCTGGATGTAGACCATGTGGCCCTGTTTGAAGAGCTTGGCGTTGGTGTCGGTGGGGGCGCCGGACATGAGGATGTAATCGCCCTTCGGGACGCGCTTGGTGATCCATTCGCCCATCAATTCGCCGACTTTCACATTGTCGAAGGACATGTAGACGTCGACGTCGGTGCCCATGATGAGACGGTCGTAGGAGATGACCTTGACGCCGCTGGCGTGGGCCTTGTTGACCGAGGTGGCGGCGCCTTCGCCGTCGTGCGGGGCGATGATCAGGACTTTTACGCCTTGGGTGAGGAGCTGGTCGATCTGGTTGTTCTGCTGGCCCTGGTCGTTACGGGCGATGGCGACGCGGAGGTCGACGTTCAACTTTTTCGCTTCGGCTTCCATGGCGTGCATGTCGCGGACCCACCGTTCCTCCTGCTGCGTGGGAAGGGCGAGACCGATTTTCAGCCTTTCACCGGCGGTGGCCTTGGCGACCAGCATGGGAAGAAGCATTGCCGCGGCGAGTAACAGTACCCATTTCTTCATGTCTTTTCTCCTTGGGAAAAATGGACCAATCCAAACTACACCCTGGTTTCTCTTTTATTTGTAAATGTCCTCGCGCTTGAGGTAGCCGCTGTCGATCATGATCGCGTCGAGATTGGTCTTGTCGACGCCGATGGGGGTAAGAAGAACGGCGGGAATTTCCTTGTATTCATTGAATTGGGTCACGCCGCCGGTGTCGATTTTTTCGCCCTTGGCCAACTTCAGGGCGAGTTCCATGGCGTTTCTGGCCAGGATTCTGGTGTCCTTGAGGACGGTCATCATCTGCGTTCCCTTGACG
>JAVBQR010000077.1:0-12067 GCA_031548865.1 Planctomycetota bacterium | reverse complement strand
CGATCCAACTGCGGTTCGATTTTCCGGCAACCCTTGACGAAGCCGCCCCCCGTCCATACAAAAGACAGTATGGGAAAACGCACCGATATTACCAACTGCTCCGGAACCGCAGCATTTTTTGCCCACCCAATAATGAGAAGACAAACATGCCCACTATCGACACCCTCTGCATCCAGGGAGGTTACCTCCCCAAGAACGGCGAGCCCCGGCAGCTCCCCATCGTTCAGTCCACCACTTTCAAATACGATTCCTCCGCCGAAATGGCCGCCCTCTTCAATCTCGAAAAAAGCGGCTATTTCTACTCGCGCCTCCAGAACCCCACCTGCGATAACGTCGCGGCCAAGATCACCGCTCTCGAAGGCGGTGTCGCCGGCATGCTCACCGGCTCCGGCCAAGCCGCCAACTTCTTCGCCGTCTTCAACATCTGCCCCGCCGGCGGGCACTTCATCGCCACTTCGGAAATCTACGGCGGAACCTACAATCTCTTCGCCCACACCATGAAACAAATGGGCATCGAGGTGACCTTCGTAGCCAACAATTGTTCCGACGCCGAACTCGAACGCGCTTTCCGCCCCAACACCAAGCTCGTCTTCGGGGAAACGGTCGCCAATCCTTCCCTTTCCGTTTTCGATATCGAGCGCTTCGCCGCCGCCGCCCACCAGCACGGCGTACCCCTGATCATCGACAACACTTTTCCCACTCCCGTGAACTGCCGCCCCTTCGAGTGGGGCGCCGACATCGTCACCCATTCCACCACCAAATACCTGGACGGCCACGGCGCCAGCCTCGGCGGCGCCATCGTCGATTCCGGGAAATTCCCCTGGGGAAGGCACCCCGACAAGTTCCCCGGCTTGAACAAACCCGACGCCACCTATCACGGCGCCGTTTACGCCGAGCGCTTCGGCCCCGCCTCTTACATTGTCAAAGCCACCGCGCACCTCATGCGCGACCTCGGTTGCGTCCAGTCCCCCATGAACGCCTACCTGCTCAATTTCGGCCTGGAAAGCCTGCACCTCCGCATGAAACGCCATTGCGAAAACGCCCTGGAAATCGCCCTGGAACTCCGCAAGCACCCGAAAGTCACCTTTGTTCGCCACCCTTCCCTTCCCGGCGACACCTGCCACGAGCTGGCGAAGAAGTATCTCCCGGGCGGCTCCTGCGGCGTGGTTTCCTTCGGCATCGCGGGTGACCGCCAGAAGGCGGAGCGCTTCATGGCCGCTCTGCAACGTATCAACATTGCCACCCATGTCGCCGACGCCCAAAGCTGCATTCTCCATCCGGCCAGCTCCACCCACCGGCAGATGTCCGATTCGGAACTCGCCGCGGCAGGCATCAGCCCCGGCTTCGTCAGGTTGTCGGTGGGAATCGAGGGAGTGGCGGATTTAAGGGAGGATTTGTTGCAGGCCCTGGCCAAAGCATAAGGCGTAACAGTCGGCAATCGACAAAAATACGTATCGCCGCCGGGCAATATATTGTATACTGAAGGGTGGTGTTTTTAGGAAATCGAACCAACCGCCGTTCGATTTTCTTGAAAACGCCACTGTTGGGTGACTTCCCACAAATGGCGCCGCAAAAATCCACGGATATTTGCGGCGCCATTCCGCTCTGTCTTCCGAGGGATTGTGCCATGAAGGTCATTATCGCCGACGATTCCCAGACCATGCGCCGCATCGTCCAGAAAATGCTCGCGCCGCTCGGCGCCGCCAACGTCCTCGAAGCCGACGGCGGCGACGTGGTAATGGCTCTCCTGAAGGATCATCACGACGTCGGCCTCATCCTCATGGACTGGAACATGCCGGTCATGAACGGCCTCGAGTGCCTCAGGGCCATCCGCAAACAGGAAAGCACCAAACATATCGCCGTCATCATGATCACCACCGAAGTCATGCGCGAACGCATCATCGAAGCCATCCACAGCGGCGCCACGAATTACCTGAGGAAACCTTTTGAAACGGACAAATTCAACGCGGTGGTGGGAGGGATACTCAAGCAGATGGAAGGGTAGCGGCGAGTTTGGGATAGGTGGGCGAATGGAGAAGAATATTCTCATCGGTATAAGCCGCGCCGGAAACAGTTATAATGCTCACGCTCCGGATTTCCCAGGCTGCCTGGCAACCGGAAAAACAGCCGACGAAGCCAAGCATAGGCTGATTGCGGCGTTAGCAGTACACATTGCCGGAATGATCGAAGACGGCGAGTATATTCCTGAAGGCGATGACTTTTATGCCATGGTATCGGTACCGTTGGCCGGCATCGATGCCAGTATGGTCGGCGAAAAATAGCTATGGCCTCCAAGGGCAAAGTTAAGGAAATACTCGCCATCATTAAGAATGACGGATGGTATTTCGTCGGCATGAGAGGAAGCCACGCCCAATACAAACATTTGATAAAACCTGGACGGGTGACGATCCCCGGCAAACCCTCCGATGACTTGCCTCCCGGCACCTGGGACAGTATATTGAAACAAGCCGGTTTGAAACAGGAGGCGCGGAAATGAAGAAAGCTGTTTGGATTTGTATTGAAAAGGCCGAGGGAAACTATGCGGCGTATGCCCCCGAAGTTTTAGGGTGTGTCACCACCGGAAGAACAATTGAAGAAACCAAGGAGTCAATGCTCGAGGCGCTCAAATTCCATCTAGAAGGCATGCTCGAAGACGGCGATACGCTGGAAAACATAACCGGCAGGTTCCCCAGCGAGCAAACGCTGGAAAATTACGGCGATGATTATTGGACCCTGGTTCAGGTCCAGGTCGTCAGCCCCGGCGCAGCGGTGGGGGTTTGAGTCCCCCTTTTCACCCCTTGTCATAGAAATATCTGTGCCGCAAAAACTCCGCCGCCCGCCGCGCCGCCTCGTGCGGAGTCGGGTACGGCAGACACTCCACATCGACAAATCCGTCGTAACCTATTTCCTCCAGCGCCCTGAACACCGCATCGAAATCCAGGCGATCGTGCCCGGGGAACCAACGCGTGTTCTCCGCCACGTGGAAGTAGCCCAGTAACGACCCCGCCTCCCGAATCGCCTTTTCGATACTGTGTTCCTCGATGGACATGTGGAAGGTGTCCAGGTGGGCGTAAGTCGACGGCAAATCGAAGCGGCGGATAAAGTCGACGATGTCCCGGGCATTGTTCAAGCTGTCCAGTTCGTAGCGGTTTATGCCCTCGAGGTAAAGGGGAACGCCCAAATCCCCCGCCCGCTTCGCCACCAGGCGCAGATTCCCGGCCTGCATCTCCAGCCGGCGCGCCGGGTCGTCCCCGACCTTCCCCCTGACCCAACCGATCACCACGCCGGTGGTCAGGACTTTCGCGGCGTCGACAAACAGATTCAGCCCCTCCACCGCCTTCGCCACGTTCACCGGATCCTCGTGGCACAGCGAGAGGCCTTTACGGACATTGAGTTGCCCCGAAACCAGCGCCGCCACCGCCATGCCCGCCTCTTCGCACTGATCGCGGAACTTCACCGCGTCGAACTCCCAAATATCCGCCACATGGACCTCGACCCCTTCGTAACCGAGTTTCCTCGCTCCCTGCACCGAATCGCCCAAATCGCCCCGAAACAGGATCGGCGCCTTCGGCCCGGCGCTTTCGGCCACCGATACCGCCAGCCGCATGCCGGCGGGTCCGGCGAAAGTGCCGGGGAATTTGCGGATGTCCATATTACCTGCCTCCTCACTGCCGCACCTGGAAATACCCCTCACTTTCGGGTGTCGCGGGTCACAAATTCGCCCTTTTCCGCATCGAACAACAAGGCGGTCTTGACCGCCTCGATGTCCTTGGTTCCCGCCAATATCATCGCGGTGGTCAACTCCTTGTTCAAATGCCGGAAAACGTCGTGGACCCCTTCCGAACCGCCCAGAATCAACCCATACAGCGCGGGCCGGCCGATCGCCACCACATCCGCGCCGCTGGCCAGCGCCTTAAATACGTGGGTGCCTCTTCTCACTCCGCTGTCAAACACGATGGGGACGCGTTTATTCACCGCCTCGGCGACGAAGCCGAGCATATCGAAAGATGCCGGCGCGCCGTCCAGCTGCCGGCCCCCGTGATTGGACACCCAGATGCCGTCCGCTCCGGCGGCAAGCGCCGCTTCGGCCGCTTCGGCCGACTGTATCCCCTTGACCAGCACCGGCAAATCGCTGATACGCTTGACGAACACTATGTCATCGCCGGAGAAGCCGACTTTGCGCAAGCCCCGCGCCTGGCTTGCCGAGATGCCCTTCTCCTCGAAGTACCGCGAGGCGTTCGGAGCCGAGGAGCTGTAAGTATAATTGTTCCGCACATCCGCCTCGCGGTTGCCCAAGGCGCCGGTGTCAACCGTGATGATGATCGCCTTCGCCCCGGCTTCCTTCGCTTTCTTGACGATGTACTCATTGTAACCGGGGTCCTTGCTCATGTAGAGCTGAAAAAAGAATGGTGCGCCGGGCGCGCTTTTGGCCGTTTCCTCCAGGGGGACGGAGGAGTAGGTGCTGATGGACATGATGGTCCCGGCCTTTTGCGTGCCCCTGATGGTGGCGCGGTCCGCCTCCTTGTGGAACATCCCGTGCGCGGCCGTGGGGGTCATGATGATCGGCGACGGCAAATCGATACCCAGGAATTTCGTCTTCAGGTCGACGCCGTCGATTCCCTTCCGGCCATTGGGGACGATCTGCTGTTTGTCGAAAGCGCTGAGGTTGGCGCGCAGGGTGAACTCGTCTTCCGCACCGCCTTGGACATAGCCGAAGGCGCCTTTGTCGATTTTGTTCGAAGCCTCCTTTTCCAGGTCGAAAAGGTTGATGATTTTTATGCTGCCTTCGGCGTTGCTTACCTTGGGATCCCCTTGCTTTTCCCCGGCGGCAAGCGCCGATGGAAGCAGAAGCAACAGGAGCAGCATAGACGATGGTCGGATTTGATTTTTCATGATCTCGCCTCCACTAATGTGGTATACCCGAATACACTCCGCGATTTGCCGGACGAAGAGGGCGAAGCATAATGAAAAAGCGGGGTTCCCGTCCCGACGTGAACCCCGCTCCCATAATCTTCTATCAGGTAAACCGGCCATGTGCTTCGGCCGATATGGTATATAGCGAAATCCGCATATACCAAATTCATTTGTCGAAGGTCAACATGACCTTGAAGGCGGTCTGTTTTTCTTTCGAGGCGATTTCCAGGCCTTTGTGGACTTCGGCGAACGGCAGGTAGTGGCTGTTCAGGGCGTCGAAGTCGTAACGGTCCTTGATGCGGGAGAGGAAGCGGATGGTGCGTCCGAGAAAGTTCTTGGTGCCGCCGGAGCCGACGATTCTGAGGTTCGACCAGATAACCTTGCCGAGTTCGGCAGGCACTTTGCGGCCGATGGAGTGGCCGATGAGGCCCACCCGGGCGGAGTGGCCGGCGATGTCGAAGAGGCTGGCGATGCCGATGTCGTTGCCGGAACACTCGACCACGACCGAAGCGCCGCGGCCGTCGGTGACTTCGCGGACCATTTTCGCAATGTCGCCCTTGGTCGGGTCGAGGGTGTGGTCGGCGCCGAATTTTTTGGCGCGATCCCGGCGGGATTGGAGCGGGTCGACGACGATGACGTTGGCGCCGGAGACGTCGGCGGTTATGGTCGCGGAAATGCCGATCGGGCCGCCGCCGATGACCACGACGTCGTCCGAAGCGTCCACATAGCCGCCGTTCCCCCAGATTCCCCAGTACCCAACCGAGAAATTCTCAATCCAGGTGCCCATGAAGTAGGACCAGTCGGCGGGGAATTTGTGGGCGAAGTCGCGTTCGAGGATGAGGTATTCGCCCATGGCGCCGGGGGAATTGGGCATAAAGCCGAGTTCGCGCATGTTCAGGCAGGCCGAGGGCATCTTGCCTTCTTTACAGTTCTGGCAGTAGCCGCAGGGGA
This sequence comes from Planctomycetota bacterium, assembly GCA_031548865.1. GTDB lineage: Bacteria > Planctomycetota > SZUA-567 > SZUA-567 > SZUA-567 > JAJBSZ01. Next base: position 6,202 of record JAVBQR010000077.1, on the reverse strand, counting down.
TGACGCAGTCGCCGGTGACTTTGTCGCCGACTTTGAAGTCCTTCACTTCCTTCCCCACCTCCACCACTTGCCCGGACCATTCATGGCCGGGAGTGTAAGGCGCGATGTCATAGCGGCCTTCCTTGGAGTGCCCTTCGTAGCATTCGACGTCGGACTGGCAGATGCCGCAGGCGCCGACCTTGATGAGGAGCTCGTTGTATTTGAGGGGCGGGAGTTCCTTTTCTTCGATGCGGAGGTCGTGCGGGCCGTGCATGAAGGCGATTTTGGCTTTCATAGGAGGATTCCTTTATGGAAGGGAAAGGGTTGGGTAATAAAATAATTTATTACACCCCATAATGCAGCGTATAAATATGCCGTCCGCCGTTGGTCGGCCCCTTGATGACGTCTTCGATGTCTTCGCGGCGGCGTTGGGTTACCTTCTCGAGCGGGGGCAGCTGCCCGGCGGGGTATTTGGTGATAATGTCGTTCACCAGCTTTTCGAGATAATCGAGGGTCTGTTCGATGCCTTTCCGGGCCTTCTCCGGGTTGGCTTTGGTGGCGTCGCCGATGACGCCTTCCGGGGTGCAGATACACTCCATCCCGACTGACCCGAAGGCATTATACCATTTGATCGGTCCCGGGGCGGTTTCGGCGGAATTATTGATGTGGCCGGGGGGGAGCATCGGACTGGGTTTGGTGGCGACGGCGTTTTCCTGTTTGCAGAGTTCCGGGAAAAGGGCGAGGGACCAGGACTGCTCGACTTCGTCGGCGTGGATGAAGGGGGAGTCGTAGGGTCCGCCGTTCGCCTTGGTTTCCAACTCGTACTTGGCGCAATTCCAGAAGTGGACATAGAGGACGATGCCGGGAACCTGGAAGGTTTTGCCGAATTTGTGGATGGCGGCGGGGATGACATAATCCTGGCCGTGGCCGTTGACGACGATCATTTTGCGGAAGCCGGTGTTCCAGAAGCCGGCGAAGACATACATGAGGTAGTCAGTGAGGGTTTGTTCGGGGATCATGATGGTGCCGGGCATGCCGAGGTGGTGATAGGGGTGCGAACCGTACCAAATGGGCTGGGCGACGGTGCAGCCGGTGGCGGCGGCGACCTGTTCGCAGAGGCGGCAGTCGAGATAAGTGTCTTCGCCATAGGGCGCGCTGGGGCCATGGTTTTCGGTTGAACCAACTGGAATCAGAATTAGGTCATTTTTTTTGAGGCGTTCGGCAACTTCCAGGTTATTCATATTCTGATAATAGATGCCGTTGCCGGCTTCCATATTTCCGCCTTTGGCGGGTATGGTCCATTTTGACATGAGGGTTCTCCTTGGGCGGGGATGGAAAAAAATGAATCACTGCTGAAAAATTTACCTGCTTGGGAAGGGATAACCTGGTTTGGGTAGAAGTAGTTGCAGTTAAAAAAGTTATATCGAGAGCAGTCCGGCGGATTTTTTTCGCACGTAAGTTTAGTTATTTAAAGTATACCCTGCCCGCGCCACAAGTAAAGGATAATTTACAATAAATTAAGCGAAAATTGTAACATCTTAAAATATATATGATTATATAATTAACAAATTAAGTGAAAGTCTCTCCTGTCCAATGCGGCAAAAAAATATTATCGGTCGCTCAAGCAAAACCCGCCGACGCCCGATGAATATTATTGGGAACGGAAACGGTTGAAAAAAAAACCGCCGCCGGAAATATAAAGCCTGTGAAAGAAAAAATAGCCGGCCGGTGAAAAAAAAGAATTTTTTTCTGCGAAACAAATTGACCTCTGGCCGACAAAACATAGCGAGTGTTATTGTATACGCCGTGAGAATTTGGCAAACAAGCCGGCGCCAAACCTTCCGGATGAAAAAGTGAGGAATGACATGTCTATATTTTCCGACTTTTTTTCACGTTGGATCAATAATCCGGTAGTCGTCGAAGTCTCACGCACCTATCATCTGGACTTCTCCTACGACCTCTACATGGCCCAACGCTCCGCCTTCACCAATGCCCTGTTTGGCATCGGTGCCGTTCACCTTAAACCCCTGCTCGTCACCCCCGTCTCCCTTCATTTGCCGGATAAAATCAAGATCGTCATGCGGGTTGAACCGGAAGCGGTGTTCTAGGCCTACAACGCTAGATTTGTGGGAACCGCTCCACAAATCTAGCATGAATGACCAGTTGCGGCGTCCTTGATCAAAAGCCCCGCTTAAGCCAAGCGCGCGGAAAACAAGGTATAACCCTATACTCATGCTAGTTTTGCAGAAGCGGTTCCCGCAAAACTAGCGTTGTAGGAATATTGCCTTATCCGTTGCCGTACTTCCCAACCCCACCCCGTCAGGTTAAAAATTCCCGCCGCCTCAAATAGGTTTTGCCTTTTTGCCGGTTATCCATTATCCTTGGCTGTAAACCCCGACTGCATATTAAGCCGCTGAACTCTCAACACCGGCAGCAAAAGGTAAAATGCCCATGTTTACTCGTGCCTCGCAAGCGGTCAACCGCATGGTCGGCCGCTACGGATGGTCGATGCAAACCAAGCTGGTGGTCATCTTCCTCCTGGTCAAAATCATTCCCCTGGTGCTCCTGGCTCTCCTGGCTTGGCATCAGTTCAAGATTCTCGGCAACACCCTTCGGCAAATCGCCGTCGAAGACGCCAATCATGCCCTCAACGTCAGCGCGGTCGCCAATATCGAACGCATGACCACCGACGCCGCCAAACGCGTCGCCGATTTTCTCTACTCGCGTGACGACGATATCCGTTACGCCGCCCGTCTTCCCCTGGATCCCGAACTATACGGCGAATTTCTCGCCAACAACCTGCGCCGCGTCATAGTTCCCGGCAAGTACGAACTCGCCCCCGACGGCAAGTCCTGGGTTTCCACCGAAAAACGCACCACCCCGTCCGTGGCGGTTTCCGCCAACCGCGAAAACGACGACATGGGCGGTTTCCATCCCACCCCCCCTGACAATTTTTCCCGCGCTTTCGTGCCAGTCTACGACGAAATTACCTTTATCGATCTCGAAGGCAACGAGCAAATAAAAATCGTCAATGCCAAGTCCACCAAGAAAAATTATCCTCTCAGCCAGGCACAGAACAAAGGTACTAAAAAGACAAACACCTACGTCAAGGCGGAAAGCTATTTCCCCCACCTGCAAAAATTGCAACCGGGCGAGATCTATGTCTCCGATGTCATCGGCGCCTACGTCGGCACCAATTATATCGGCATGTACACCCCCGCCGTCCTCAAAAACGCCGCCACCGCCCGCGGCTACGACATCCCCTACGCCCCCGAGAAACAGGCCTGCGCCGGCAAGGAAAATCCCCTCGGCCAGCGTTTCGAGGGAATTATCCGCTGGGCCACGCCGGTTATCGACACGGACGGTAAGATCTCCGGCTACGTAACCCTTGCCCTCAATCACGACCACATAATGGAAATGGTCGACCACATCACCCCGATGGACGAGCGTTATATCGAACTTCCCGACGCTTTCGAGGGGAATTACGCCTTTATCTGGGATTACCTTTGCCGTAACATCAGCCATCCCCGCCACCACTCCATCGTCGGGGTCGATCCCGAGACGGGTGAGGAGCAGATCCCCTGGCTGGAGACTTCCGTCTACGAAGGCTGGAAAAAAAGCGGCCTCGCCAAATGGACGGATTACGTCAAGAACCTGCCGCTCTTCGACCATCAGTCCCGCAGCAAGAAACCCGCCGCCGAGCTCACCCGCGCCGGCCTCGTGGGCCTGGACGGGCGCTACCTGAACAACGCCCCCCAGTGCACGGGCTGGATGGACTTGACCCGGGACGGCGGTTCCGGCTCCTTCTACATTCTCTGGAGCGGCTTGTACAAATTGACCACCGCCGCCGCCATTCCCTATTACACCGGCCCTTACGCGCCGTCGGAGGCGAACGGTTTTTCCAAGCGCGGCTTTGGTTTTATCGCCATCGGTTCCGGCTTGGATCACTTCACCAAACCGGCCAAGCTAATGGAAAGCACCCTCAACGCCTCAATTGACGAAAACATGCGTTCGACCCTGTCCCGCCTCGTCGTCACCACCGCCATCCTCACCGCCCTGGTGGTCTTCATCGCCGTCTGGATGGCCTGGGGCATATCCCGGCCGATCAAGCAAATGGCCAAACACATGTCCCGTCTGGCGATTGGCGACGTCCTTTCCGGGGAAGTTTCCCAGCGGGATCTGAAGCGCGGCGACGAAATCGGCGTCCTCGCCCGATCCTTGCACGATCTCACCCTCAGCCGCCGCGACGAACTGGAAATGGCGAATGTCCTCGCCCGGGGTGACTATACCCGTTCCGTGCCGCTCCGCTCGGATCAGGATCTCCTGGGGAAGGCTTTCAATACCATGATTGGCCTCAACAAGCAGGCGCTCCGGCAGGTCAATCAGGCCGTAACCGAAGTGGGCAGCGGGGCGGAGGCGGTCTCGGGGGTGTCGACTTCGCTGGCGCAGGGGGTGGAAACGTCCGAACAGGTTCTGGAACAGATTTCCGGTAACGTGGAGGCGGTGGATAGTCAAGCCAAGGACAACGCCGATCACGCCCGCGGGGCGAATCAACTCGCCATCGCCAGCCGCGATGCCGCGCATCGGGGCTACGATTCGGTGTCGCAACTGGTCGCCGCGATGGCGCAGATACAATTGTCCGGCAAACAAATCGCCAAGGTGGCGAAGCTGATTGACGACATCGCCTTCCAGACCAATCTCCTGGCCTTGAACGCCAGCGTCGAGGCGGCCCGGGCCGGTCGGCATGGCAAGGGCTTCTCGGTGGTTGCGGATGAGGTGCGGAGTTTGTCGTCCCGTTCGGCCAAAGCCGCGCACGAGACCGGGGAAATGGTCAATCAGATGCTTAAACTCATGGAAACGGGGAATGCCTTGGCCGAACATTCGGACCGTGAGTTTAAGGACATTGTCGACACGGCGTCGCAGGTGGCGAGTCTGTTCGACAATATTCTCGGCGCCTCGAATTCGCAGTTGTCGGCGATAGCGGAAATCATGGACAGTCTCGGCAAAATAAGCGAAGTGAACCAGGAGAATTCCCGGAACGCCAAGGAAATGGCCGCCTCGGCCGGGGAACTCTCCCGCCAGGCGGAGGAACTCAGGTTTATGGTGCAGCGGTTCAGATTAAGCCAGAGCACCGATGGCTGGGGGAAGGGAACCAAGATGCTGCCGCGACCGGGGGAATGATGCGACTCGGGGGGCTATTCGGTTGTGTGCACAGTAATTGAAGGCACCATGGGAATGCCTGGCATATCAAGGAGTCTCAAATGGCGGTGAGCGAATACCTTGAGGTGCTGGATCGAGCATCTCACCTCACTTCTCAAGAAAAAGTCGAATTGTTGGCCGAGCTCGCCAATCAATTGCGAGTCGACGGTGTCCAACCCGCTAAACGTAGTATCAAAGAATTGCGGGGTCTTGGCAAAGAAATTTGGCTGGGTATTGACGCGCAGGAGTATGTCAATCGGGAGCGTGATTCATGGGGTGGCTAAATAAATTATACGGAAAAATAATCTGCCTCGATACGGCGCCCCTCATTTATTACATTGAGGAGAATCCTGTTTTTATCCCCACGATAGATCCTTTTTTCGATGCCATGTTTCGGGGTGACTTCGAGGTTGTCACGTCGACATTGACTTTATTGGAAGTGCTCGTTCACCCCATCCGCAACAACAATGCTTATTTGGCGGCATCTTACCGGGAAATCCTCTCGAACGCCAGTCACTTGCGAACCATCCCGGTCACTGCAGAAATCGCTGAAGCAGCATCAAGACTTCGTGCCGTCAGCAAGATACGCACCCCTGACGCCATACAAGTCGCCACAGCCATAGTTATGGGCGCCGATTATTTCCTGACCAACGATTCCGAGTTACCAGTTTTATCGCCGCCAAAGGTTTTGGTTATTGGGAATTTACAGGTGTGAGTTATCCCGCCAGGCTGAGGAACATAGGTTTATGGTGCAGAGGTTCAGGTTGAGTCAGACGACGGATGGTTTGGGGAAGGGGACCAAGATGCTGCCGCGGCCGAGGGAATGAAGAGCTCTCATTACCGGATCATTTTAATATTAGTAAAACTTGACGCAGCAAAAATGTGCCTGTCGGAGGTGACCAAGATCCCTCCGATCCAACTGGATAAGGCTATGGCGTGGCAGTCGCCCAGCGAGAGAAAGGGATGATTGATTTTTACTTCGGCCACCCTGGTGCGATACGTGTCATCGCAAATTTCGGTGACC
>JAVBQR010000133.1:0-7467 GCA_031548865.1 Planctomycetota bacterium | reverse complement strand
TCAATACTTCGTGTTGAAGCGCTTGGCGAACGCCTCCTTCAGTTCCTCGCGGAAGTTCGGGTGGGCGATGTCGATGAGCATCCGGGCCCGGTCCCGCATGGTGCGGTATTTCAAGTTGGCGATGCCGTGTTCGGTGATGATGTACTCGACGTCGTAGCGGTTGGTCGTGACCGCCGCGCCCTGGTCCAGGAAGGGGACGATCTTCGAAATCTTGCCGCCCGCAGCCGTCGAACCCATGGCGATAATAGACCGGCCGCCCTTCGACAAAGCCGCCGCCCGCACGAAATCGACCTGCCCGCCGACCGCCGAGATTTGCGTCGTGCCGACCGTCTCCGAGCAGACCTGCCCCAGCAAATCGACCTGCACGCAGGAATTGACCGAGACCAGGTTGTCGTTCTGCCCCGCCACGTAGGGGTCGTTCACATAGGTCGAGGGGAACATGTTCACCGACGGATTGTTGTTGACGTAATTATAGAGCCGGTCCGTTCCCATCAAGAAGGTGGCGATGGCCTTCCCCGGGTGGAAGTTCTTTTTCTGGTGGTTGACCACTCCGGCCTCGACCAGCTCGACCACGCCGTCCGAGAACATTTCCGAGTGGATGCCCAGGTCCTTTTTGTCCTTGAGGAAGAGGAGGACCGCGTCCGGGATGGCGCCGATCCCCAGCTGCAGGCAGTCGCCGTCCTTAATCAGTTTGGCGCAGTTTTCGCCGATGGCCTTTTCGGTGTCGGTGATTTTCGGCGGGGGAAGCTGAATCAGCGGTGCGTCGTGCTCGACAATCGCGGTCATCTGCGAGACGTGGACAAAGGTGTCGCCGAGGGTCCGCGGCATGTATTTGTTGACCTGGCAAATCACCGTCTTGGCCCGCTTCGCCGACACCACCGTATAGTCCACGGAAACGCCGCAGGAGCAGTAGCCGTGTTCATCCGGCGGGCTGACGTTGATGAGCGCCACGTCCAGGGGCATGGTCCGGTGGAAGAGATTGGGAATCTGCGAGAAATAGCAGGGGGTGAAATCGCCGTGGCCGGACTTGATGGTGTCGCGGGTGCTGCCGCCGACAAAAACCGAATTGAGACAGAAGTGCTTTTCCATACCCGGCTGGGCATAGGCGGACTTTCCCATGGAAACCATGTGGGTGATTTCCACGTCGGTGTAATCCTGGCAATTCGCCACCATCGCGTCGACCAGGTGCGTCGGCTCACCCACCGCGTGGCCGATGGAGACGCGGTCTCCGCACTTAATCAATTTCACCGCTTCCGCTGCAGTGGTGAGTTTATCCTTGTACATCTGCTTCCAGTCCATGCTTATTCCTCCGGGATGTGGGTCGGTTTTTTTGCAACGAAAGCTTCTGAACGAAAAGAATGAAAATATTTACCCCCCGGTTACGTAAACCGGTTTGTCTTCGGCAGCTGCCAAAAGAAGTAAGAGGGGGGAATTGGGATATTCAGCAAATATTTCCTGTTAATTGTATTCGGTGTTTCGGGAATTTCAACCATATTATGTTTCATTCGTATGGAACTGGAGGAAAGGGGCGGGAAACCGGCGGCGGGATGACGACGGATACGCGGCGAGTATAACAATCATAAAAAGTGGGTATTCACTTAACTCAGGTTGCAGAACGTTCCTCCCTGCCCTGTTACACCGGACTCCCCCACACGTCATTCCGGCGTCGCAAGCGTTGAACCGGGGGGTAAGCGTAACTCGCCGGAATCCAGGCCGATAAACCGTCGCTGGGTGGTTCCACTAAACACCCTATCGGTGTAAGAAATTACACCTCCGTAAGACAAGGAGCAAACACCAAGGTAGCGGTCGCCAATCGCCTGGATTCCGGCGAGTTACGCTTCCCCCCGGTTCAACGCTTGCGGCGCCGGAATGACGGGTGGAGAGGGGTCGCCGTGACAAGGTTCCGGAGAAGCTCATCACCCGAATTTCAAAGTGTCCTTGGTATTACCGCACGATATAAACCCCCAATAACTCCGCATTGGCATGGTCGACAAAAAAGGCGGGTCCCCGAACCGGGGACCCGTCATATGCAATTTCCCTTGGACCGCGCAACCGCTTCTCCGGCGCTTGACCTTGCCGGAGCTTCTCTCGCCGCGTTTTACGCCGTCGCCCGGGTCGCCGTCAGATCCGCCTCGGGGGTCGAGATCGGGGTCAGGCCGAATTTGTCGTGCAAAACCTGCAAAACGGCCGGAGTCACGAAAGCCGGCAGCGAAGGGCCGATGCGGATATTCTTGATACCCAGGCTCAAGAGGGTCAGCAATACCGCCACCGCTTTCTGTTCGTACCAGGAGAGGATGAGGGACAGCGGGAGATCGTTCACCCCGACGCCGAAGGCTTTGGCCAGGGCGCTGGCGACCTGAATCGCCGAGTAGGTGTCGTTGCACTGCCCCATGTCGAGAACCCGGGGGAAGGGGCCGATTGCCCCGAGGTCCAGCTTGTTGAAGCGGTATTTGCCGCAAGCCAAGGTGAGGATAAGCGTATCCTTCGGGGTCTTTTCGGCGAATTCGGTGTAATAGTTGCGGCCCGGTTTCGCGCCGTCGCAACCGCCAATCAGGTAGATGTGCTTGACGTCGCCGGCCTTGACGGCGGCGATGACCTTGTCCGCCACGCTCATGACGGTATTCCTGGCGAAGCCGACGGTGATGTGTTGTTCCGGCTCGTCCTTGGGGAAGCCGGGAAGGGCCAGGGCGGCGTCGATGAGCGGCTGGAATTTCCCGTTTTCGAGATGTTTTACCCCGGGATGTTCGACCAAGCCGGTCGCGAATACCCGCTCGATGTAGGACGGCTTAGGCGGCATGAGGCAGTTGGTGGTAAAGAGAATCGGGCCGGGGAAGGAATCGAATTCCTTCTGTTGTTCCTGCCAGGCGCCGCCCCAGTTGCCGACCAGGTGCGGGAATTTTTTCAAGGCGGGATAGGCGTTGGTGGGGAGCATTTCCCCGTGAGTGTAGATGTTGATGCCTTTGCCGGCGGTGGCGACGAGGAGCTCGTGGAGGTCGAGCAGGTCGTGGCCGGAAATCAGGATGCACTTTCCGGCTTTCGGGGTGATCCGGACCTGGGTGGGTTCGGGGTGGCCGTAAGTCTCGGTGTTGGCGGCGTCCAGGAGCTGCATGGCATGCAGGTTGACGTCGCCGACTTTCAGGGCGTAGCCGAGCAGTTGATCGAGATTGGACGGTTCGCCGGAAATGAAATCGAGAATTTCGAAAAACTGCCGATAGACGCCGGTGTCTTCCTTCCCGAGCCGCAGGGCGTGGTCGGCGTAGGCGGCGGCGCCTTTCAGCCCGAAGAGGATGAGGTCGAGGACCCCGGCCTTGTCGGCGCCGAGGCGTTTATGCCGGGCTTCGATGCCGAAGGCATGGGCTTGCTCCTGCATCCCGGGGAGGTCGTCCATTTCCTCGAAAACTGCGGCGGCGGGGAGGTGGGAGGCGTCGCCGGAGAGGGATTTGAGCTTGCCTGCCAGGCGCTCGCGGATGGTGAGGCCCTTGCGGATCCATTCGGCGATCGACTCCGGGGTGAAGTTGACGTTGGTGACGGTGGTGAAGAGGGCTTGGACGACATAGCGGCCCGCGTCCCGATCATCGTAGCCTTGCTTGGCCAGGCGGTGGGCATAGGTGCTGACGCCGCAGGCAGTGGTGACGAGGAGGTCTTGCAGGTCGGCGGTTTCGGCGGTTTTGCCGCAGACCCCGCGTTGCTTGTTGCAGCCGGTGCCGGCGGCGGTTTGTTCGCACTGGTAACAGAACATAGGGGAATCTCCTTTGCTTTTACGGTTATCCGATGAAGCCGCGTTGGTTCACAATAGGTTTTCTGTTTATTGTCCTTTTTGCCGACCTCACATGCCTTTCGCAACCACCTCGCCTTCCGCCGACAACACCGCCACATTGAGCGGCGCCGACACCCCCGAGCGTGCCAAAGCCTCGCGCGCCACCTTCACCAGCCCGCCGCAGCAAGGCACCTCCATCCTTAGGACCGTCACCGAAGCCGGCTGCGAAGCCGCAAACAGCGCCGCCAATTTCGTGATCTGCGGCTCATTCTCGTCCAACTTCGGACAAGCCAACAGCAGCGGCCTCCCCCGCAAAAAGCGCTGGTGAAAGTCCGGCGCCGCCGCCGCCGCGCAGTCCGCCGCCAACAAAATGTCCGCCCCCTTCAAATATGGGGCATTCACCGGCACCAACTTCAACTGCACCGGCCAATTCATCAATTGCGACTGGACCTCGACCCCGCTTTCCGCACCAGCACCGCCGCAATCGCCAGTGTTACCGGCAGTCCCGGCCTTCAATTCCCGGCTGTTTTGCCCCGGACAGCCGCAAGCCAATGCCTCGGGCTGAAGCGGCTTCACCGCCGCCGCCGGCTTCTTCAGGACCTTCGCCGCCGTGCCGGGGCAACCGCAGGGCAACGGGCTCTCGGCTTCGGCTTTTACCGCAGCCGCGTTTTCCGACGCCACCTGGGCGCGGCGGCGTTGTTCGACCGCCACCGGGTCGAAGTCGTCGGCCGGGCGGGTGGTGAGGGTGATGGCGCCGGTGGGGCAGGGGGCGAGACAATCGCCCAGGCCGTCGCAGTAGGAGTCGGATACAAGTTGGGCCTTGCCGTTGACCATGGCGATGGCGCCTTCGTGGCAACTGTCGACGCAGATGCCGCAGCCATTGCATTTTTCGGGGTCGATGTGGACGATTTTGCGTTCGCCTTTCGGCATGATATTCCTCCTGGGAGGGTGTGAGGGCTTGGCCGTGGCGCGGCCGAAGCCGTGACGGTTCGCGAAGCGGAGGATGGTTTCTCCGCTTCATGTTAATATATGTCAGGTTAGTCCTGTTAGATTTGCGGAGCGGTTTCCGCAAATCTTGCCTTTTCGCTACTCTGAAAATTTCCTGAACTACCGGTGCGCCGGGAATCTTGCGCAAGTCATTTATGCTGCCGGGTCTCCCGCCTCAGGTGTTCTCGCTCTCGGGCGATTCCCCCCCGTCCGGCAAGCGCTTCACCAAATCGTGCAGGGTGGTCCCGGTAAAGTAATCCCAAACCGACTGCTGCAAATCCGCGGTAATGCCGCAAAATTGGCACACCGCCACCGGACTGCAGACCCGCCGCTCGAACAGGCAGCCGCCCGTCGCCAACGGACCTTCCACCGCCTCAATAATGTCAGCGATACGGATGTCCTGCGGCCTCGCCAGCAACCTCACCCCGCCTGACGGTCCCCGCGCGCTTTCCAAAAACCCGGCTTGAACCAGCATTTTCGTCACCTTGTGGAGAGTGTGGCGGCTGGCCTGCAAATCCACCGCCAAGTCCCCGACATTCAGCCAGTCATCATAGCCCTGACGTTTCCGGTTCGCCACCTGCAACATGGTATGTAATGCCAAGGCGCCCATTTCACTGATGTTCAGTAATCCCGCCATGCCAGTCCGTCCTCACCCGTTCGCCGCTACCCACACCTCGGCCGTAATTGCTTGCTCAGGAACACGCCAATCCCAAACGGATCCAATCCGAAATCTTGTCCATTGCAAACGGCCGGGAGCAATCCGCTATCATTATGGTAATTTGGTACTTGATTACTAATAATATTATACCGCCCCATTTGCCTTATGCAAGGGCAATTTTCGATTTTTCGGCGGAATTTTCTGCCGTTCCGACACCAATTGGTAACGAGCGCCGCGCAGGGAATTCTGTTGGGAATGGCACTGTAATTTTGATAACTGCCAGGACACACGGGTATTACGGGGATCGTGGGTAAAGGAGACCGGCCATGGATCAATTGTCATACACTGCCGCGCAGCTCAGCCCGGCGACGCACAACATAATTGTCATGCTGGTGGTGGGTTTTGTCATCGGGTTTATCGCGAACGTCATCATGGGTTCGGAAGGATTTGGGATTATTTGGAGTGTCATCCTGGGCTTAATTGGCAGTGTGGTCGGGGGCTACCTGTTTTCCCTTTTTGGCGTGACCTTCTATGGCCTGTTTGGCCGCATCCTGATGGGGGTGGCGGGGGCGTGCCTGATCATCCTGATTGCCAGAAAATTGCGGAATGTCTAGCCTTTACGCGCCAGCATAAGTTGCCCCGCCGCCTTCCAGCCGTCCAGGGCCGAGGTCATTATGCCCCCGGCATAACCCGCCCCCTCGCCAGCCGGGTATAACCCGGAGCCCCGGGCCGTTTCCCCCCACTTCTCCCGTAAAATCCGCACCGGACTGCTGGTGCGCGTTTCCACGGCGTACAGCACCGCGTCCTCAAGACGCACCAGGCGTAATCGCCGCAACATCTCCGGAATCGCCGCCGCCAAGGTCACTCCCAGATGGGCCGGCAGGAGTTCCCGCAAATTCGCCGCCGCCGCCCGCTCCACCGAGCGCCGGACCGGAAGTTCGCCGGAACTGTCGGCGATAAAAGCCTCCAGGCCGCTAGCCGGAAGCGCGTATTCGCCCCCGCGCCGGCCGGCGAGATAGGCTTTTTCCTCCCAATGCCGTTGCAGGGCGATTCCCGCCAGCGGCTCCGGAACCGCATCCGCGAACGCCGCGAAGTCCTCCGGCACCACCGGCGAAAGGAAGGCGGCGTTGCCCCATTCCCCGGCGCGGGCGTGGTAACTCATGCCGTTCACCGCCAAACGTCCCGGCTCCGAAGCGCAAGGGACGACCAAACCGCCCGGGCACATGCAGAAGGTATAACAGGAGGAGGTAGCGCCTTCCGGCGGCCGCGAGAGGCGGAAGGACGCGGCCTGTCCCGGCGCCGGCCGGTAGGCGGGGGAACGCTGCGAGGCGTCGATGTCCGCCTGCGGCATTTCGACCCGCAAGCCGATGGCGAACGGTTTCGCCTGCAGCGGGAAGTCCTCCGCATGGAGCATTTCGTAAACGTCGCGGGCGCTGTGGCCGGTGGCGAGGACGCAAGCGTCGACGGGAATATTTTCCACTACTGCGTTGGCCTGCACTTCGGCCGCGCGCAGCCGGACGCCGTCGCGGAGCAGCCGGATCAGGCAGGTGCGGTAGCGGATTTCCCCGCCCCAGTTGGCGATTTCCCCCAATATGTTTTGCACCACGTCGCCGAGGAGATCGCTCCCCAAATGCGGTTCGGCCTCGAGCAGGATTTCCTCCGGCGCCCCGGCCGCGACCAGGGCGGCGAGGATTTCCGCCAATGCTGTGCGGTCCTTGTGCCGGGTGTTCAGCTTGCCGTCCGAAAACAGTCCCGCCCCGCCGGCGCCGTACAGGACATTCGCCTCCGGGTCCAGCTTCCCGTTCCGCCAAAAATCCGCCACCGCCCGCCGCCGACGTTCGAGCGAATCGCCCCTTTCAATTAGGAGCGGCTGCCAGCCCGCCCGCGCCAAACGGAGCGCCGCGAACAGCCCCGCCGGTCCTGCCCCCACCACCAGGATTCGCGGCCGCCCCGCCCCGCCGCCGCCCACCGCCGCCGCCGCCGCCGCCACCGCTGGCGGCGGCCGGGCGGGATCGGTGAGTTCGAGGGCCGGCGCCGTGCCGTCGGTTTCGACGACGATGTCGCG
>JAVBQR010000148.1:0-13769 GCA_031548865.1 Planctomycetota bacterium | reverse complement strand
GCCAGTGCGATTTAACGGGTCGCGGAGGAGAAGAAGGCGGGTAGTTAGGCCATCCTAGAGCACGCCGGGGTTTGACTGACCACCTTACCCCAAAAAAATCGCCCTTTGGGCCTCGGGAAGGATCCGCCGGGATTTCCATTCCTTTCTTTTGGAGAGGAATGGAGGTTAGGCATGGACGGAAAAACTTTCACCACAGAGCCACAGAGGGCACAGAGGTTCACAGAGTCCTTCAGAATCGGGATAACCAGAGAGCCAGGAAGTATAATAAAAAAATAAACTGGACTTTTGCAAAATCACCATTCAAACCGCCGAATGGCGATTTTGTAAATTCAAAAACCCTTGAAATCCGGGCAAAATCGATTTTTGCAAAGTGGCGATTGGCGGTTAAATCGCCACTTTGCAAAAGTTCAGAATAAACTATCCCCGACTTTTCTTTTCAGTTACTCTGTGAACCTCTGTGCCCTCTGTGTCTCTGTGGTGAAGAAGTATTTTCAACATTTCCCGCCGCAATTGGTATAATCAATAATTGAAGTTTTGCATAGTGACGGTTGAACCACTCAGGAGGACTGCATGAAAAAAACGTTTCGACTTCGCTTCGTGGCCCTGGCTCTGGGCCTGATGCTGGTGCCGCTCTTTGCCAACCCGGCCCAGGCCGCCAACCGCGCCGACATCGCCCGGCGTATCGAGGAATACCGGCAATTCTTCATCGACTTTCAGTCTGCCCCGGACAGTTGCATTCCCGGGGACCTCCTCGCCGACTGTTACGGCGTGATCATCGTCCGCCAGTACAAGGCCGGCTTCGGCATCGGCATCAAGGGCGGCGAAGGCATCATCCTCATGCACGACCGGGCCACGGACGACTGGTACGGCCCGGCCTTTGTCCGCACCGCCGACGGCAGCTTCGGCTTCCAAATCGGCGGCCAGGCCATCGACGCCATCATCCTCATCATGAACCAGGCCGGCGTGGACATGCTGGTGAAAACCCGCTTCACTATCGGCCTGGACGCGGCGGCGGCGGCCGGACCGGTGGGGCGCGACTTCGGCGCCAGCGTCGGCCCCGGCACGGCGCTCCTCACCTATTCGCGATCCCGGGGGCTCTTCGCCGGCGCCGCCTTCGAGGGCGGGGCGATGTTCAATTACGACCGGTACAATTACCTCCTATACGGCATGCCGGTGGGGCTCAGGGACATTCTCCTGGACCGCATAGTTCCCGTGCCGGTCGAGGCGGGACCGATTATCGAGACCCTGAAATCCTATGAAACGCGCCGTCCCGCCGCCGGTCCGCCGGCCTTCTATTATCAACCCGGAGAAGAACCCGGAGCGGTCGGAATTCCGCCCGCGGGCGACGTTGGCGCAAACGGGGCGGGGATTTACGACGGCGGAACAGGGAGTTACGACGGCAGAACAGGGAGTTACGGCGGCGGAGCGGCTGGCTACGACGCCGGAGCCGGTAATTACCAGGTGGAGAACCTCCCGCCCGGCGGATCGAAGTACGACGCCTTCGCCCCCGAGCCGCCGGTATCCGACCTGGACGCGACCGGACCGGATCAGGCGGCTCCGGGGGAATATGGCGACAGCTACGGCACCGCCGACCTCCTGGATCCCGAAGATCCCTATAGCCCGGGCGGGGCGTTCGGCGGGTCGAAGTATGACGCCTTTACCGGGGCGGGTGCGGACGGCGCGGCGTCCGGGGCAGACATGAGCCCGACTACCACCGCTTCTCCGGGATTCCCGCCGCCGGCGATGGACTCGCAGCTCCTCGACCAGCAACAGTTCAATCAGCAAGCCGCCAACCAGTCCGAGCTGGATCGGGTGGCGCGCGAGGCGGCGGCCGAGGCGGAGCGGGCGGTTCAGGCGGCGAATGCGGCGCGGGCGGCGGCTGCGGCGGCGGAAGCGGCTGCCGAAGCGGCGCGGGGTGCGGTGTATTAGCTCTGCGACGCGGCATTTGCGGGAAGCGCATCCGCAAATGCCGCATGAAGTTAGGGTTATTTTGGGGCGACGCCTAATCCGAGAGGCGGTGGCAAAAAACGGCACGCCAATGTTTACACCCCGGTTCACCGCACAGACGCCGGGATGACGTTCTTAGGGGGAGTGGTGGGGAGAGGGTTCTGAGCCAGGTACCGCTACCAGGATCTATTTACAAAAAAAGAAATCAAGCCGCCAAGAGCCTGATTTCCTTTTCAATTATGATTCACGCCAATTATCACGTCGCAAACCCGTCAATCCCGATCCCTATTCCCGCCCCCCAGCAAACCCAGGCGCCATGCCCAATACAACATGGTCATCAAAGTGCTTATTGCCGCAGCGATATAGGTGAAGGCGGCGGCGGTCAGGACCGACGACACGCCGTTCGCCTCCCGCCCCGGCGCGACAATCTGGTGCGCGACCAAGGCGCGTTTCGACCGCATCGAGGCGTTGATTTCGACCGGCAGGGTGATGAGCTGGAAGAGGAAAGTGACGGAAAAGAGAATCAAACCGACTTTCGCCAGACCGAACATTTGCAAAACCAAACCGATCATGAGAATCGGAATGGCGAACTTCGAGGCGATGGTGGTCGGGAACAACAGGAGACTCCGCAGCGCCAGCGGGGCGTAATGCCTGGCGTGCTGCAGGGCGTGCCCTGCCTCGTGGCAAGCCACCCCCACCGCCGCGACGCTGTCCCGGTCGTAGACTTCCGGAGAAAGGTTGATGACCTTGGTGGCGGGATTGTAATGGTCCGACAAGGTACCGCCCTCGAACCGGCGAACCTGCACGTCGTTGATGCCTTCGGCCTGCAACATGACTTGAGCGGCTTGCGCGCCGGTAAGGCGTTTCGAGTTGGCGACCCCGCTCCATTTTTTGAAGGCGGCCTTGATCCAGAACTGCGTTCCCATCGACAATACCATGGTAATGCCGAAGATCACCAGATACACCGGGTCCATCCCAAACGTCATCCCACCCATCGGACCACCCATCATTTTCAATCTCCCTCGGTGTCAAAGTTACGTAAACGTGTTGGACTAACCACACAGGCATTAAAATGGCGCCTTCGCGGCGCCATGGAATATCTATAGAAGGCCTATACATTTGCTGTCAGGAATGCCGGGGCTTCCCGTACATATTGTTAACCGCGAAACCAAGGGCGGGTCAAACCGGCTCCGGTTCAACCTGTGCGGCCTTGTAGCGCCCGGAATCGGTCAATTTCATGAAATTGCCGAATCCGGCCATGCGCAAGGCATTTAAGACCGGGCCATGGGCGATGATGGCAATAGTCTTGCCTTTGGCCTGAGCCTGGAAAAAAGCCGCCGCCATAATGCCAATGCAAGTTGAAGTGATGCGGTGTATCCGGGAAAGGTCGATTACCAATTTCGACGCTTCCGAAGAAACGAGTTGGTTGCAGGCGCGGTCGAAGGCAACGTCGTAGTCGAAATCCATTTCTTTGTAAACATGCAACGCCCCATCCCTCAACTCATAATCGGGTCGCATGAGAGCACCCCTTTCTTTGAGTCTAGTGATGCTAACGCCCTTTCCCCGAGTGGACAAGTCCACCCCTTGCTTCCCACTATTACCATTCTATCCCCGGAAATCCAGGTTAGCCGTAAAAAGAAATACATTTCTTGTCGCAATTCCACTCGCGCAAGCAGGAAAACGCCATATTTTTTCGGTCGTGATGGATATGTCCAACCAGCTTGACAGAGCACACTCCCCCATACCGGCAAATACCGTTTTCTCACGTCAACCAATTTTCCAATTGCGCCAAAACTTCCGGTTTTTCCACGGGAATTCCCACATTCCAAACCGCATCCTTCGCGGCCGGGTTTCTGCTTTCGGTATAGGCGAACATCGGCGAGGGAACCATGCGATATCCGGAATCCGGAAGCCAGTCGGCTATCAAAGTGTGAACGGCGGAGCGGATATTGTCGATACCCTTGGCGGTCGCTTCGGCAAACTTCCCCGCGGGAATGACCCAACTCACCATTCCCACCGGCACGTCGTCGAGCGTACCAAGCACTCCCATAACATACTCGCAACGCAAGCGGGCAATTCCCTTGGCCAAATCCTGCGAATTCGCATCGCTGAGAAAATTAAATACCGCATAATAGCGGTGTTCGGGGTCGGAAGGCTCCTTGCCGAGGGGAAGGAACTTCTCTTTCCACATGCGGCCGGCATCGGAAGCCCCCAATTCGGTTATCACCCGCACTCCGACGACGGTAAATTCATCGCAATCTACGATTTCAGGGGCCATTGGCTGCCTCTCGCGCAAGCAAAGGTGAGTTAAAATAGCATCATGCCCGGAAATGAAACAACCGCAACATTATATCATATACTTCTTGGGGCAAGTCTCAACAGAAAACCCGGAAGGCTCCGCCTGCGAATTGATATTATCGAAGGTAGTAAGCAAAGCGACAACCGCCCGCCCTTGCTACTGTTCATGCCTCGGCCATCAGCGCCGCGCCGAGCGCGCCGGTGAATTGCGGCAAAGCCGATCTGCGCACCTCCACCCCCGCCGCATCGCCCAGCGCCTTCAGCATGGTTTCATTCTGCGCCACTCCGCCGGTAAAATAGACCGGTCCCTTGGCCCCAATCTGTTTGAGTAGGAGTGTCACCCTTCGCCCTATCGCCCGGTGCACCGCCCGCAGCGCCTCCCGGGCCGGGACCCCCCGCGCCGCCAGTCCCACCAATTCGGATTCCGCAAACACCACGCAGGTCGAGCTGATTTCGAACGGCAGGCTTTCCGAGCCGATCCCCGGGTTGTCGCCGCAATATTTGGACAATTCGTCCACGATCAGGCCGAAGCGGGTGGCGGCCACTTCGAGGAAGCGGCCGGTCCCGGCAGCGCAACGATCGTTCATGGCGAAATCCTCGACCGTGCCTTCGGGAGAGAGGCGGATGGCCTTGGCGTCCTGCCCACCCATGTCGAGAATGGCCGAGGCGTCGGGGTGGAGGTGCCGGACGCCCTTGGCATGGCAGGTGATTTCCGTCACCGCCCGGCCGGCCTTCTCCGCCCGGGAACGGCCGTAACCGGTGGCGACGACGCCAAGGTCGCTGTCGTCCAGCCGATACCGGGTGACCAGGAGGTCGACAAGTTGTTGGGCGGTGTCGGTGGGGGTATGGCCGGAAGGAAGGATGGTGTGGCCGAGAACCGAATTGTCCGGCGCCAGGACGATCGCCTTGGAAGTGGTGGAACCGAGGTCGAGACCGATGCGGTGGGGCAAGGAGGAACCTTTCGTTAGAAACCATCCGGGATGACGCTGAAGTAAGGTCAACCAAGTGAAAACGCACGAATTACGGGGACATGATGTTTAATTATGCGACAGTTGGCATAATTAAATTTCGTGTCCCTGTAATTCTCCAAGTCCCCGAAATTCCGCTCACTCCCCAACCGTCTTCGGCGACACCCCCAGTTGAATCAAGCGCATTTCGTAAGCCCGCAGACGTTTCACCTGGTTCTGCAGGGTCTCGTTGTAGTCCTTGATCAGCTGGTCCCGTTCGGCCAATGCCGCCTTGAGGTTTTTCAATTCGCCTTCCAGGAGGGATGCGTTCTTCACATGCGCCAACGCTTCCGAATGGATGTCCAGGACCGCGTCCTCGATGTTCCGGAGCCGGTCCTCGGTGTCGGCGGCCAGGGGGACGCCGTTCGTTTCCATGCGGGCGATGGCGTCGCCGACCTCGTTGGAAGCGACCGACTGATCCCGCCCGACGTATTCCCCGGGGAGGAACAGGTAGCCGAGAATCAGCAGGAGCGGCAGCAGAACCGACGCGAACAGCCATACCGGCACTCCCTGCCGCCCGCCGGCGAGAATCTCCCGGAGAAGCGGCCGCTGGGCTTCGCGGACCGATCTGGAGACGATGTCTACCAGTTTATTGTCCTGCAACTCGGAAAGAATACTCGGCGCTTGTTTGGCCAAAGCGCCGGAAATCGGCCCCACCACCCGCGCTTCGACGGTCTGGCCGATTTCGTCGGCGACCCGCCCGGGAAGGCCGCCCTGCCATTCCTCGAAATTGTCGATACTCTTCACGGCGGCACGGATTTCGCCGGCCAACTTGTCGAGGCGTTCGGAATTTTTATCCAGGCGCTCTGAATTATTGTTCTGCTCCTTGACCAGTTCCTCCGCCAATTTCACCATGGCGTCGACGGCGCCGCCGGATTCGGGGTCTAGGAGGGGGCCGTGTTTGCGGACGCCGGCGACGAGGCGGTCGGCGAGTTCGTCGATGTTCACCTCCACGGTGGTGGCGTTGTCCTGGGCTTCGGCGTGGGCGAAAAGGGTGTGGAGGTCGGACTTCTGGGCGGCGCGGTGTTCCTCGAGACGCGAGAGGAGGGTGTTATGGGCGTCCTTCAGCTCCTGCTGCATTGAGGAGAGGGCGGCGGACTGGCCGGAGGCGGCGGCCAGTTTGTCGGTGACGGTCTGGACTTTCCGGTGCAAATCGGCCAGGGACTGGCCGAGGCCGGAGTCGACGGCGGAGGACATTTTGGCGTCAAGGTTGTTGATGCGCCGGGAGATTTCCTGGTTGACCCCGCGAAGATTGTGGTCGATGGCGTCGCCGAGTTTCTGGTCGAAAAAACCCAGTTTTTTGTCGAGGGCGGAATTTATGTCGTGGAAGCCGCCGCCGATTTTGCCGGTGAATTTGTCGTCCAGGTCGGCGAGACGGCGCTCGAAATTGCCGGACAGTTCACGGATGTTCGTGTGCAATTTTTCCGCGAATTTGTCGCCGAGGTCGCCGAGGCGCTTGTCGAGGGCCCTGGCGAGGCCGCCCGGATCGTTACCGAGCCTCTTCTCCATCTTCTGGTCGAGGGTAACCTCGAGTTTTTCGCCGATTTTGTCCGCCAGCTTTTCGTCGAGGTTTCCCCCGATTTTCTCCTCCAGCGCTTCGCCGAGGGCGGCCCGGACCTGGCCGGCGATTTTCGCGTCCAGGTTCGCGCCGAACCGTTCGTCCAATACGCTTTTCAGTTCGTCCAGCCGTTCGCCGAAGCCGGAATTGCCGGCGCGGAGCTCCTTCAGCCCCCCTTCCAGCTTGGCGGCAAGGCGGGCGTCGATAGTTTCGTCCAGGCGTTTCCCGAATTCCTCCAGCCGCTTCTCCAGCGTTCGGTCGAGGATTTCCGGTTCGGCGCCGAACTTTGCCCCGAGGCGGGCGTCCAATTCCCCCAGCTTGCCGGCGAGGCTATCCTGTACCTCCCGCAGTTCCCGTTCCAGCCGGCCGGTGTTTTCCAGAATACGGGCGGAGGGACTGTTCTCGGTCGCCTGCAGGTCGAGCCCCTTGACGATGTCCAGGCGTTCCACCAATTGTTCGATGAGCTTGGGCAAGCGGACGAGGCCGCTCTCCGGCGCCACTCCCGCCGCCATCGGCGGGGGGAGCTCGGCGAAAGCGCGGGCCGTGGCGCTCGCGGGCGTGTTGGCGGGACGTTCCGGCTCGGCGGGGCTTTCCCCCTCACCGGAACGTTCCGGCCAGGATTTACCGTCGCCGCTGTCGCCGCCGTCGCCGCCGGATGCGGGGTCATAGCCGCGCGTCTCGTTTCCGCCAGGGAAAACGAGGGTCCGCCCGCAATTTTTGCAGGTGTAGACACGTCCCGGAGTGAACTTTTTCAGGCGATACACCAGGTCGCAATGGTTGCAAACCAGTCTTACGGGGTCTTCCACGGGCGAATCTCCGACAAGAGGGCGTTTCCCGGGCCGCGCCACCTCCTGCCCGGCCCGCCCTCATTGTGGATAAAATCGCCAAAAAGGGAAGTTTTTTTCCGACAAAGATTGCCGCGAAGGTTTCCGGCGGGGAATTGTGTTTGCAGCGGGGACGCTTACCAGGCGCGCAGGGTGGGCTTTTCGGGAGAATCGAGCGAACCTCCGCTCGATTCTCCCGGAAAAGCCGGCTAAAGTATCGGCACTTCCATGGCCTTGGGCATATTGTGGTAGTAAATCCGCCAGCCCAGGTATTTCGTCACCGCCTCGTAAACCGCCGCCGCCGCGTTCCCGCGCACCATGGCCACGTGGTGTTCGAAGCCGTTCGCGCACATGACGGCGAGGAGCTTCCGTAATTCGGCGATTTCACAAACCGCGATGCCGCCGGCCATGTCGAAGGGGCGCTCGATAAACTCTCCCTCGCCCACATAGCCCTTGATGTAGCCGCCGGTGTCTTCCGTGGAAATGCGGAAATAGGTCATGGGGCCGGCCGCGACCTTCCCCTTCACGGCGCCGAAACATAGCTCCCGGCCGATCGTCCCGCCGAGGACGTCCAGTTCGCCGATTTGCGGGCGGTTCCGCAAAAAGGCGGCCGGATAATTGCCGCAATGGGTGTTTACGCAAATGTTCGCCGCATCGCCGTAGTTATTGTTCCAGTCGAGGAGGGCCGACGCTTCGCGGGTCGCGAGGGCCAGGGTCAACATGGCGACCGCTCCCGCGCCGTCCCCTTCGCAGGAACAGGGGATGAGGTCGTTCGAGAGCATGCTCATGGTCAGGCAGGCGGCGCAGCCGAAATTCTTCTGCAACACGTCCCAGCATTGGACGCAGGCGGCGTCGAGGCCGTTCGCGGCGAGGAAAGCGCGGACCGCCACGGAAAACCGCACCTGCCGCTCGACTTGTTCCGGCTTGATGCCGGACGGGAGATCCCCGTAACCGAGGATTTCCGCCAGCAGATCCTTATAGGCGGAGCCGGCCGGATCCACCGTTTCGGCGGCGGCGATGATCTCCGCCATGTCCACGGGGATAATCTTGATGCCGCTGGCCTGGAGCAGTTTTTCGCTGAAGCGGACGGTTTGGAAGGCGGCCGGCCTGACCCCGAGCTGGCCGATTTTGGCGTTCTTGAGGCCTTTCACGATGCGGCAGACCGCGGCGAACTGTTTGAGGTCGCGGCGGAATAGGTCGGAGGCGACGCGGCAGGTGTGGCGGGTGGTGTCGGTGAAGGGGATGCCGTACTGGCGAAGATTGTTGCAGACGGAAAGCTTGCCGCAGAAGGCGTCGCGGCGGCTCGACAAATCGACCTTGTCGATATCGTCGTCCGAGGCCTGAACAAGCACCGGGACTTCGAGGCGGGCTTCGCGCAGCGTTTCGGCGACCGCCTGTTCGTCGCCGAAATTCGGCAGGATGACCAGGACGCCGTCGATATTGTCCCGGTTTTTCTTGAAGAGATCCGCCAGTTTCTTGGCGTCGGCGAGCGTTTCTATGGCGCCCGAGGGGGTGGCGTCGGGCGGGAGGGTGACCAGATCGATGTCCAGCTCTTTCAGGAGCTTTTCCAAGTCCGCCCGGTCCCCGACCGCCAGCTTCGGGTTGAAGAAGCCGCGAACGCCGATAATGGCACCGAAAACGGTTTTTTTGCGAACCATGCGCATGGGTTGTCCTTTCGAATGTACTGGCAACAATCCTCGAAATATCGGTGAAAACGGTTTTTGCTTAATGGCGATTGGCTCTTAATCGCCATGCGACAAAACTACGTTTACAGCCTGGCCATCGCCGAGCGCCGCTGAATTTCCGCCTGCACCTGGTCGAGAATCACCGCCGCGATAATCACCACCCCCTTGATCACCGTCTGCCAAAACTCGGACACCCCCATCATCACCATCCCGTCGTTCAGCACCCCGATCGTGCAGGCGCCGACGATGGTGCCGCCGATGGTGCCGCGCCCGCCGGCGAGGGAGGTTCCGCCCAGGACCGCCGCCGCGATGGCGTTCATTTCGTAGGAGGTGCCGGTGGCAGGATGGGCGGCGACGAGTTCAGAGGTGACGATGAGGCCGACCAGGGCGGCAGTCATGCCGGAAATCATGTAGACCCAGATCTTCACCCGCTTCACATTGATGCCGGACAATTTCGACGCCGTTTCGTTCCCACCGACCGCGTAAACGTGGCGTCCGAACGGGGTCTTCTTGGCCAGGAAAATGAAGAAGACGGCGAGGATGGCGGTCAGCCAAACGCTGTAGGGGACTTGCAGGAAACGCCCCGCGCCCAGGAGGGGGAAGCCGGTGGTGCCGAGTTCGGCCTTCCCCTGCAGGTTGGGGAAGGTCTGCCCGTCGGAACGCAGGAGCGCGAAGCCGCGCGCTATGTACATCATGCCCAGGGTCACTATGAACGGCGCGACGTTGAATTTGGTGATAATCCAGCCGTTCACCAAACCGATGATTAGCCCGAGCAGGATGGCGATGACCATGATGGCCGGCACGTGGAAATAGACGGTATAGCCGAGCGGCCCGAGATTCTGCCCCTCGTAAATCAGCCCGCCGGCAATCATCCCGGCCAGGCCGACCACCGAGCCGATCGACAGGTCGATGCCGCCGGTGAGGAGGACAAACACCAGCCCCATGGCGAGAATGGCGTTGACGGCGATGTGTTTGGCGAGGATGGGGATGTTGGCGCTGGTGAGGAAATTCGGCGCCATGATGCCGAAGAAGATGCAGAGGATAATCAGCACCCCGAAGGTGCGGAGTTGGATTAGGACCGACATGAAGGAACCGGGGGATTTCTGGGGGTCGGGCATGGGGCCGGCCTTTCTGTTGGGAAATGTTACGGAATAACTTAATATTGCTCACGAAGCGAAGGGGCGAAAATCCTTTTTCACCACAGAGGCACAGAGGGCACAGAGGTTCACAGAGTCCTTAGGAAATTTGGGTATAGAGAAATACTTGATAAATGAAAAAAAATAAAAATAATCGCCCCTGACTTTTCTATTCAGTAACTCTGTGAACCTCTGTGTTCTCTGTGCCTCTGTGGTGAAAAAAAGATTTTCACCATTTCGCTTCGAAGTTGGTAAATTTCCCGCGGATGGACATTGTTACTTCGACCCCGACGCCATAAGAAGCTTCGCCTGCGACAGTTCCTCGCGGTAAAATTCGCCGGTGAGACGGCCCTTGTTCAGGACCAGCACCCGGTCCGGAATCGTCAGCATTTCCTTCAATTCCGACGACACCATGATTATCCCCAGGCCCTCGTCCGTGAGTTTGCGGATGATGTCGAACATCTCCTTTTTCGCCCCGACGTCGATGCCCCGGGTCGGCTCGTCCATCAAGAGAACCTTCGGATGGGTCAGGAGATTCTTCCCGACGATGACTTTCTGCTGGTTGCCGCCGGATAGGGAGGCGATGGGATTTTTCTTGTTGCCAATTTTAATGGCCAGTTCGCGAATCATGGCGTCGACGACTTTCCCCTCGCGGGAGGAGGAGATGCCGAAGCGCCCGGACTAGTTCGAAAGGCTGGCGAGGGTCATGTTGTCGGAAATGGAAAAATTCTGCACGATGCCCTGCTGTTTGCGGTCCTCCGGGATGAGCGAGAAGCCGTCCTTGATCCGCTGGTCGATGCGGGTGGAGGCGATGCGGCGGCCGCCGAGGATGATTTCCCCCCGGGCATCCGGCTGCGCTCCCACCAGGCATTCGAGGACTTCCGTCCGTCCCGCCCCCATCAGGCCGTAGATGCCGAGGATTTCCCCCTGGTGCAGCTGGAAGGACAGGTCATGGATTTTGTAGCCGCCGGTGAAATTGGGCAGCTGCAGGTGGTTCACCTCGAGGAGGATCGCACCCTGGCGTTTGTCGCGGGGGGGCGGGGGCTGCTCTTCCTCGCCGGTCATCTCCTTGACAATCCAGTGGATGTCGATGTCCTTCACCTTGGCGGTGGAGATGAGCTTGCCGTCGCGGAGGACGGTGATGTAATCGCCGATTTCGAAAATTTCCTCGAAGCGGTGCGAGATGTAAATAATCGCCGTCCCGGCCGCCTTCAGCTCCGCGATGATTTCAAAGAGAACCTTCACCTCCTGTTCCGACAAGGCGGAGGTGGGTTCATCCATGATCAGGATGTCGACGTTGCCGTAGAGGGCTTTCGCGAGTTCGACAATCTGCTGCTGGCCGATGCCGAGGTTGCCGACCAGGGTCGAGGGCGGGAGATCGAGGTGCAGGCGCTCGAGGGATTTCGCGGCTTCCCGCTCCTGCCTGCGGTGATCGACCGAGAAGCGGCCTTTCTTGAATTCCCGCGCCATAAACATGTTTTCGGCGATGGAGAGGTTCGGCACCAGGTTCAGTTCCTGGAAGACGATCCCCAGGCCGTGTTCGCGGGCTTCGGAGGGGGAGGCGTAGCGGATACTTTGGCCGCCCCGGATGATATCGCCGGAGGTGGCGGTTTCCACTCCGGCGAGAATTTTCATGAGGGTGGATTTGCCGGCGCCGTTTTCGCCGACCAGTACGTTCACCGCCCCCTTGTGGACGAAGAAGTCGACGTTGTTCAGGGCGGTGGTGCCGGGATATTTTTTGGTCATGCCCCGCGCTTCCAGGACGATTTCGTGGCCGGGCGCGCCGCTGGCGGTGGTGGTCGCGGTCATGTTATTTCACCTCCTCCATACTCACTGGGACGACCAGCATGCCGTCGGAGTTACCTTCGAAGGTGGTGGCGCCGACCAGGTCGAAAGTCTTGCCGACCCCCCCGTCCTGGCGCACGCCCAGCGGGACGGCGACTTTGTCCCCGGAGTAGCTGTTGAGTTCGTTGGCGAGTTTGGCGAACTCGACCTGATTCTTGAAGTCGTCGAAGTTGACGAAGTCGAGGAGGTCCCGGAGCGAAGTCCCCTTGTAGACCGGGCCGACCATGAGGGTGAAGTCGGGCTTGCCGTCGAAGGGTTCGGCGTCCATTTCCAGGCGGCCGTTACGGGATTTGATGTTGGCGGAGATGACTTTGGCGCGGGTTTTCACGGCGTAGTTGAAGGGATTTTGTTCGGCGACGGCGCGATAGCCGTATTTTTCCCCCGCGAGGGCGGGGTCTTTACGGAGCGCTTCCCGGAGGGCCGCGAAGTCGACGGCCTTTTCCTTGACGTAGGGGAGGATGCGGTCGGACCAGATGTTCTGGACATAGCCGGCGGCGTCGAATTGGTCGGCGGAGAAGTAGACCTGGATTTTCCCCTTGTCGGTGGTTACCGGGGCGTTTTTGACTACTTTGGCGGAGAGGGCGAGGAAAGCCAGGAAGACGATGACGGCAATGGCTAGGCGCATGGCTGCTCCTGTTGGGGATTTTTCGAGGGAATCAAGCAAACCGCCGCTCGATTCCCTCGAAAATTCAACCCCAGATATTGAGGCAAACGCGATTTTTGCGAAGTGGCGATTTACGGTTCAATCGCCGCTGCGTAAAACTTCAGCTAGTCCTTCATGGCGAAGTTGTCGAGCTTGCCGGCGTTCGACTTGGTGATGAGGAGGCAGTCGACGAGCTGTTTCTCGGGCATGCCGGTGGAGCCGGACTTGATGTACTTGTCGGCCTGTTCCACCGCCATGGCGGCGATGCGGGCGGCGGGCTGGAGGCCGGTCGCCTTGATGTCGCCGGCGAGGATGGAGTCGCGGACGTCGTTGGAGCCGTCGAAGCCGACCACGATGACGTTACCCTTTCCTGCCGCCTTGAGGGCGGCCATGGCGCCCATGGCCATGGTGTCGTTGCCGCTGATCACGCCCTTGATGTTGGGGTTGGCCTGGAGAATAGATTCCATCTTGGCGAACGCTTCCGGCTGGCTCCAGTTGGCGGACTGCCGGCTGACCATCTTCATGTCCGGGTACTGGTCGATTACGTCGTGGTAGGAGCGGGAGCGGACGCCGGCGTTGGTGTCGGATTCGCGGCCGACCAGTTCGACGTAGAGGCCGTCCTCGCCCATCTGTTCGACGAAGAAGTCGGCGACCAGCTGGACGCCCTGGTAGTTGTTGGCGACGATTTGCGAGACGGCGACGCCGGTGGCGTTGATTTCGCGGTCGATTAGGAAAGTCGGGATGCCGGCGTCCTTCGCCTTCTGGACGGCGGCGATGGTGACGTCGGCGCCGGCGTTGTCAAGGACGATGGCGGCCGCCTTGTTGG
>JAVBQR010000036.1:0-12514 GCA_031548865.1 Planctomycetota bacterium | reverse complement strand
CGCGACCGGCCGGTCGCGGCGCTTCGGGCTTACCAGGGGAAGGCATGGACATTGCCGGCGGGACGCGTATACTGTCTATTACCGGCGCTTCATCCGGACCATTCAGCCAGCGTCATTTTGCAAAACCACCCGGGGGTAAAGCCACGCCAAACCCATGCCCACGTCCGAATCTTCCGACATAGAATTCGTCGATCCCTCGCAAGCCTTCTACCCCGAACTCGCCGGCCTCGAACCGGGCGGCGGGGACCAGCCTGGCCAGGCAACTGCCGCCGACCCCGGCGGCCATAACCCCCCCGGCGCAGACGACCCCGCCCGCTGGGCGGAACACGAGGGCATGGCCGAGGATCCGCCGCCGCCGCCGCCGGCGCAACCGGCTGGCAAAACGTCGGGCAGGACGTCTGATAGGACCTCGGGCAAAACATCAGGCAAAGCGGCCAAAGCCGCGCCTTCCCTTGCCGCCCTGGCTTCGCACGGCGTCGGCGTGCATCTCGAGGAATTGCAGAAGCGGCTGGTGATTGCGGTGGCGGTGTTCGTGCCGCTGTTTGTGGTGGGGATGCTCCTGTACCAAAGCTTGTGGAAGCTGGTCACCCTGCCGCTGGAACGCGCGGCGCCGCATTTGCTGCGGTTCCAGGCCTTGGGTCCGTCGGACGGCTTGGTGATGGCGATGCGGATTTCCTTCGCCTTCGCGCTGTTCCTCTCCTTGCCGGTGCTGCTGGGGCAGGTGTGGGCCTTCGTGGCGCCGGGGCTGACGGCGCGGGAAAAGCGGCTCCTGTATTTATCCTTGGGAACGGGCGGGGTGCTGTTTTTCATCGGCGCGGCGCTCTGTTACTTTGTCGGCTTGCCGCTCGCCCTCGCCTTCCTGCTGCCGTTCAACCAGTCGCTGGAAGGCTGGGAAAACGCCTTCACCGGGCCGGGCTATGTGGATTTCGTCATCACCTGCCTGGCCGGTTTCGGGCTGGCCTTCGAAATGCCCCTGGTGATGCTGGGCCTGGGCTGGGCGGGAATCATCACCCCCCGGGGCATACGCGAATGGTGGAAGGCGATTGTGCTGATTATCGTGGTGCTGGCGGCGGTGATGACGCCGCCGGATCCGTTCACGCAGACCTTGTTGGCGCTGCCGATGCTGGGGCTGTTCGCGGCGGGTTATTTATTGGTGAAGTGGGTGGCCGGGAAGGAGGATTGAATATGGGCTTCACGAAGATCGACGCCAAGGCATGCGCGGAGAAACTGCTGCAGGCGGAGAAAATCGCCGTCCTGACCGGCGCCGGCCTGTCGACGGCGGCGGGAGTGCCGGACTTCCGCGGTCCGAAGGGGCTGTACGTGACCCGGCGTTACGACCCGGAAACGGTGTTCGAGATTTCCCATTTCGACCGCGACCCGAAGCCGTTCTACCAGTTCACCCGCGATTTCCTCGGCATGCTGAAAAATATCGAACCGACCTTCACCCACCGCTTTCTCGCGCGTTTGGAGGCGGAAGGCCGCGACCTCGGCATCGTCACCCAAAACATCGACGGCCTGCACCAGAAGGCGGGGTCGCGCCGGGTCTACCCCATGCACGGCGACTACGAGACGGCGCATTGCCGGAGTTGCCGCAAAGGTTTTTCCGGTGGCGCGGTCGAAAAGCTGCTGGAGACGGTGGAAGTGCCGACCTGCGACAAATGCGGCGGGGTCATCAAGCCGGACGTGGTGTTCTTCGGCGAAAACGTGCGGCATTTGCCCGAAGCGGAGGCGCTGGCCGAGGCCAGCGACGTCCTGCTGGCGCTGGGATCGAGTCTGACCGTTTACCCGGCGGCGGGAATCCCCTACGCGGCCGGAGGCGAGGTGATTATCGTCAATCAGGGGCCGGTGGGGATGCGGGGCGGCCGGAACGTCTACCTGGCGGACGCGGGGCTGGACGAATTTTTCGCCGCAGTCGCGGAAGCGATGGCGGTGGACACGAAGGACTGAAAATACTTCGAACCGTCGCGTAGATACTCGACTTCGAGGTAGGGGGCGGTGCCGGCCCGCACGACAAAGCAGGGGGCGGCCTCGGGTTTGTCGCGGTTCAGCATGGCGGCGAAGCCGGTTTCATCCACCAGCAGGGCGACGATTTCCTGGCCGGCGGCGCTTTCGCCGTCATGCTCGTAGCGGAGGCGCGCCTGCATCTCCTGCTGCGCCTCGTAGGTGTCGGGGAAGTCGGTCCCGATTGGGAAAATGCGCAGTTTCTTCCCTTCCCGCACCGTCATCTTCCACGGCCGGAATCCCTCCTCGTAGATCGCGTCCAGCATTTCCTCCTGCACCCCGTAGCGGAAGCCGACCCGCATGACTATCGACTCCACGCCGTCGCGGTGGGCCTGGTAGGCGCCCGCCGCCGGGTCGGCGGCGTCGGATCGGGGCGGAGTGGCGGCGCGGGGAATCTCCGGGGTGACCAGGGCGAGCCATTCGTCTTCACTCCCGACCAACACCCGGGCGAGAACTTTCCCGCCTTCCCGCTCTTCGACATAATTATCGGCAAGGCCGCGGATTTCCGCCATGGTCTGCGCGGCGATGAGGCTGGAGAAGTCGATGGGAACCAGATAATCGGCGGCGCCGGTTTCGATGTGCCAGATATCTTCGGGCGAATCCCCCGGCACAGGCGCGTGGGCGTCTTCGGCTAACGTCGCTGCCGCGATGCTTAGCAGAAGCAGCGCGGCGGGAAGGAGTAAGTACGCGGTTGAAATCGAAACGCGGCGACCAGGTTGGTTCATACGCACCTCCGCAAAGAAGAAACGTCAATGCCATTCCCGCTTTGAAAACGGGAATGGCGGATTGGCGCTGCATTCGCCAGTGACTTCATAGTATTATGCCGCCGCTCCGGTCATATCCTTTTCATTAAGGTCCATTTCCTGCACGAATGTGGTCGGCCGGAGCACCACCACCAGGGCATGGCTGCCGCCGGCCAGCGGCAGGGAGTGCATTTCGAAACATTCCCGCCGGGCCTGCTCCGGGTAGTCCTGGGCGCCCAGGGCCGGCCATTGCCGGCAGGCGCGGCGCCAGAGGTGGCGGACCCAGGCCGAAGCTTCTTCGGAACCGATTTTCGCCTTGAGGTCGGCGAAGCCGTCCCCCTTGTCCACTTCGTGGGCCCAGTCCGGGAGCATTTCAGGATAGGAGATTTCCCTGATGTTCGTTCCCGCCTCCCACAGCGAATCGCCGGAAATGGTTTGGTGAATTTCCCGCCAAAGGGCGTCTTCCTCGCGGCAGGACAGGGGCGGACGGCCTTCGATAAAGATGCGGACGTAAGGCAGGCGGAGGTCGTAGGCCGGGGAGCCGAGCCAGTCGCCGGTGAAGAGCCAGCGCTTCAGCCAGGCCGGCCACTCGTGCGGGCAGCGGGCGAGGGAGAGGCGGGTGGCGAAGCCGCGCCGGTTGGCGTCGTCGAGGCGGTACCAGAGGCGGAGGAAAAGGTTGCCGCCGATTTGCCCGCCGGCGGCGCCGGAGAGAAGGGCGGGGAGCGCGACGAAGGCGGCGAGATAGTATGGTGAAACGTGCGGCAGGAGGTGTACAATTAGCGAGGCCAGGAGTCCGGCGGCGCCGAACATGCCGGCGAAGGTCGCGAAGGCGGCGGAGGCGCGCAGCAGCAGTCCGGCCAGGGTAAGCCAGCTGTCGTTGAGGCGGCGGTAAATGGCGCGCCAATTGTCCGGTTCGGTGCCGGAGACGACGGCGATGCGGACGCCGGGGTGGCCGGGGTGGCGTCCGGAAATCGAGGCGGGGGGAGTGTGGTGTTTGGCGCAAGCGTTCATGAATCGCCCTCCGATGGCGCGTTTCCCTGTTGACAGGCAGCGTTTGCCATTACTTGCCGGGGAAGACGGCTAGTCTTTTGAACAAATTTCCGGAGCCGCAAGTTTTTTCCTATTTTTTCGATGGGGATTGCCAACATGCCCGACCCGAACGACAGAAGCGATTCTGATCATAATAGAAGAAGCACTTCCCGCACCGGCCGGCACGAGTCGGAGACGGAGAAGCGCCGGAAGGAATTGGCGAACGAGCGTTTCCAGCGGGAGGAATTGGGGGAGCTTCTGAAGCTTTTCTCCAGTTTGGGAATCACGGTGGCGTTCGGGATAGTGGCGTTTTTCCTGCTGGGGGTTTGGCTGGACAGGCGCCTGCCGGCGCTCGGCTTCGAGACGCGCGGGATGGCCAGGATTGTGTGCCTGCTCCTGGGGCTGGGGATGAGCGTCTACTGGTCGTACTTGAGGATAGCGCGGCACTTGAAGAAGTTTGACGGCGGCGAAAAAGGGAATGACGGGGAAGGGCCGAAGAAATAAAAAATATACGGAAAAAGTTTAAAGTGCGCCGATTTATTATCGGACTCAGACTGAGCATAGAAAGCGAAAAGCTTTACCGCTACGCCCCGAATTGAAAACTTGTTATCGGAAGCCGCCGGTTGAACCGGCGGCTTTTTTTGCGCCTTTTTCACTGATTTTCGCGCCGCCGCCCTGTCGATAAGGCTTCTAAGTCTCCCGTTTGGGGGTGGCGCGCTTAGCCAGGATTTAACCTTTTTTCAATTTCAAGCGAGAATTTTTTTAAAAGGAAAACTTAGATGACGGGAATCTATCATGGGAGAAGAATCATGCGGCGACTGTTACTGGAAAGGGCGCTCAATATGAAGAAGAAGACGATACACCTTGAACGTGGCTTTCTGGCCCTGGCCGCCATTCTACTGGGACTCGTGGCTTCGGCCCAGGCCGCGACCGGCGTTTCCTACACGATCGGGGATAAAAGCGACACCGTCGGCACCATAAAGGAAGCCGCCACCGCCGTGAACTCTTACGTCAAGACCAAGGCCGCCGGCACCTACGACGCGGAAGTGAGGCTGCATAACAGCTCCTACAGCGCGCCGGGTTCGCCCACCAGCGGGGTCTGGGCTTTTGACGGAGCCGAGAACTCGGCAGACTATTCCGAAGACAATTACGGCTTCAAGAATCTCAGCATCACCGGGATATCTTCCAAAAGCAAACTGTCTGCCTCTGGCAACGACCGGGTCATGCTCTTGAAGCTTCTAAATGCCACCGGCACCATCAGTGCGGAAAACCTGGTTCTATCCGGCGGAAACTATTCCTACGACGACATTCGCAACAGCACCACCGGCGACCAGAAGCTCATGGGCACTATCGCCGGCGGCGCCGGCCTGACCGCCGGCTCGAACGGCTTCTACGGCGGCGACATCGGCGTCGGCGCGGCCACCGCCATCAAGGTCAAGAACGTCAATGCCGCCGCGAACAGCATCACCCTCACCAATCCAAATTTCGCCAAAGGCATATATGGCGCCGGCATTATGGTCAACGCCTATGGTCTCAAGGCAGATGAAGATCTGGATAACAATACCGGCCTGGTAAACCCCTACGATAAGACGGTAACCACTTTCACCGACGTCAACCTGACCGACAACCAGCTTTCTTTCAGCAAGGGCAGCGCTTCCGCCTACGCCGCGACTGATCCGGTCGAGGCCTTCGGCGGCGGCGCGGCGATTCGCTACGGCAAGTTCTTCGATTACGTAGCCGGCACGGTTTCGGGCAACAGCGCCAGCATTAATAACGGCAACCACGCCGGTTCGGCCGCGGCCACCGGCGGCGGCCTCTACACCGGCGCCGAGAAGAACACCCTGACCGACCTCGATTTCAAGAACAATTTCGCCTACGTCTCCAGCGCCAATACCGCCAACGAATACGACGCCCTCGCCTCCGGCGGCGCAGCCTTCTTCGATTATGACGGCACCGGCACACAGACGAACCAGCTGACCGGCATTAGCGCCGAAGGTAACTCCGCGCGGGCCGAAGGCGGCGGTCACGTCCTGGCGGCGGGCGGCGCCTTCTTCTTCACCGGGGACGAAAGCAACAGCATCGTGAATTCAAACATCACCGGCAACTCCGCCTCTTCCACCTACGACGCCTTCGGCGGCGGCATCTACCTGGACAGCGGCACCTTGACCCTGGACAATACTTCGCTCACCAACAACTCGGTCTCCACCAGCACCAACGGCAGGACCGCCCTCGGCAGCGCCATATTCGCCAACACCGAAGACAACGTCACGGTACACCTGTTCGCCGCCTCCGGCAAGACCGTGAACATCGACGGCAACCGGGCGGACGGCCTCACCACCAAGCACGGCATCGTCTTCGGCCGCGCCGCCGGCAACCTCGCAACCGCCGAAAGCGGCGGCGCCGCCAGCCTCGCCCTCAACGGCGACGGCACCTTCCGGCTCATGAACGGCCTGACGGTCGACATGAAGAACCACGTGAACAATCCGGCCGATCCCATGGATCCGGCGAGCACCAACTACGGCTTCACCTTCCATAAAGGTTCCAGCGGCGACATCACCAGCAGCGGCCCCCTGTATTTGGACGGCGAATTCTCCTTCACCACCCCGAACGGCACCAGCACCATGGACCTCGACGACGGCCTGCTTTTCCTTGGTAGCAATTTCCAGGCCAGCAACAAAAACCCCGCCGACGGTAGCACCAGGTTCAAAGTCGATCTCACCGGCGTCGACGGCATCAACTTCGACCTGTCCCGGCCCGCCGGCACCGCCTTGTTCAACTTCGCGAACGCGGCCACGGACAGCATGGACGTCGACCCCAACACCAAAGTGACAACCACCGGCTACGCCCGGAGCGTAGCCAGTTACGACTACGTCTACCGCCTGGTGTCGGGTCTCGACAGCGACAACATAAACGAACTGGCGCAAAACCTGGTCTTCTCCACCGGCAACAACCGCTACATCAGCGGCGAAATAGATATCGACAACAACAACAACCTGGTCGCCAACGTCAATTTCACCAGCCCCTTCCAGTACGCCGGCCCCAACGCCCGTTCGGCGCAGTACCCCTTGCAGCGCCTGATCGATTCCGGCTGGGGCAAGCTGAACGTCACCGACGCCGAAATAGGCTTCTGGCTGGACAGCCCGCTCAGCGTTATCCCGAACCTCTACATCGAGCAGGCGGACATCATGTTCAACGGCGCCGACCGCATCGGGCAAACGGCTGTTTACACCGGTCTGAAGCAGGCCCACCGCGCCAAGCTGTACAACGAAAACTACCAGGCCGGACGCGACCGCTATATGCGCCGGAGCAGCTCCTATTCCGGCACCT
Source organism: Planctomycetota bacterium (assembly GCA_031548865.1). Taxonomy (GTDB): domain Bacteria; phylum Planctomycetota; class SZUA-567; order SZUA-567; family SZUA-567; genus JAJBSZ01. Next base: position 5,414 of record JAVBQR010000036.1, on the reverse strand, counting down.
ATTCCGGTTCCGGTTCGACCTACCCCCGCAGCACCGACTACGGCTATCCGGCCGGGGCGGGAATCTCCGCCGGCATGCCGGCGACCGGGCTCTCGAGCGGCTACTCCAACGGCTTCCAGACCGGCGGCATGGGTGCGCAGGCGGGGGTTCAAGCCGGCGGCATGGGTCTCCAGGGCGGCTACTCTGCCGGAGTCCAGGGCGGCGGCGTGGGCGTGCAGGGCGGCATGGGCATGCCCGGTGGCATGGTCGGCGGCGGCGTCTCCGCCGGCGGCGGGGATTACAACTACAATTCCAGTTCCGCCTTCCCTTCGGCCCGGCTTATGGACTGCGCCAGCCTTTACGACGGTTACGGCTTCCGGCTCTGGGCCGGCTATATCGGCGACTTCCGCTCCAAATCCACGGACGACGGCTTCGCCGGTTACAAGACCACCCGGCACGGTTTCCTGGTCGGCTTGAATTATGACTGGGGCGCCCTGGCTTCCGCGGGGTTCTATGCGGGCTACTCCCACACCCGCACCAATACCCGCGCCACCGACGAGCACAGCCGCGGCGACAACGCCCACATCGGTTTGATGGGCCGGCTTTCCCCGTTCGAAAGGAACCGCGAGTTCTCGATCTACGGCGACATCGGTTACCACTATGCCCACAACCGGTATAACCGCGGAGTTGGCTACAACTACGAAGCGCATTCGTCCTTCAACCAGGATTTGTTCGGCTTCGGCATCGGCGTCGAGCAGATCTTCCGGGTCGGGGGCGTGAACCTGATTCCGCACGCCGAACTGCGCTACGGCGACATGAGCCAGGGCGGCTTGTCGGAAAGCGGCAGCAGCGCGACCCTGTCGGTTGTCGACGGACCGTCCGCCGACGCCTGCAACACCCGGGTCGGGGTGGAAGTCGGCAAGGACTTCTACGCCTGGGACACCGCCTTTACCCCGACCGTCGGCGCCGCCTGGCGGCATGACTACGGCGACCGGAACTACGAAACCTTCGGCCGCTATTCGTATAACCCCGACGGCGGCTCCTACCGGCTCCTTTCCGGCAATACCAGCCGCGATTCAGCCGACATCAGTGCCGCCCTGAAGACCCTCACCGACATGGGCGGCGGGACGACCCTCGGCTTCAACGTCTCCTACAACATCAACCTGGCGGGCAAGACCACCACCCAGACGGTTTATGCGGGGGTCGAAGTGGGGTTCTAGCACTGTTGGACAAGAAACAAACGCCGGTCAATCCGCTACGACAAACGCCGCAAGCAGGTTTGCTTGCGGCGTATTTTATATTGGTACTGAACTTTTGCAAAAGTCCAGTTGGTATTATCAAGATTTCGGCGCGCGACCGGTATGCTTGGTCCGCAGCCTCGCGTACTCCCCGGCAATCCGCGCGATTGCCTCCGCGTCCTGCGTCCCGTCGAGGCCGCACAGGTCGGTCAGCACCGCCTGCGGGCCCTCTGCCGCCGCCTTCTCCACCACTTCGCGGTCGCCGGGGAAATACCCGTCCTCCCCTTCCGGCAGGAACAGCAGCCCCGCCGCAATCGCCCGGGCGGTATGGGTATAATCCACCCCGGTGGCCTGCAGAAGCCGGAGGGACCCGATGCAGCGGTCCCCCGGCGCAAGTTTCCGCTGCAGATCCCGCCCCACCCGGAACACCGGATCGGCCAGCACCCGGTTGCCGAAGCGCCTGAGGAGGTCGTCCACCCAGGCCCGGTTCTCGTCAAACGTGAATACTTGCGGATAACGCGCCGCCAGGCCCCGCGCCGTTTCGTACATGCAGCCCCGGGTCTCGGCCGCCGTCTCCGCGTGCTCCATGCTTTCCCAAATGAACTTCCTGCCGGCCAGAAATCCGGCGTAGGCGCAGGCGGCGTGGCCGAAGTTGTGGAGGTAGAGCTTCCGGTCCACATAGGCGGCAAAATCCTTGCGCCAAGCCACTCCGGGGACAATCGGCGGCTCGCCCGGGTAAGCGTCCCCGTCCAGGTATAAGGTATTATACCCTTCCGCCCAGACCGCCAGCGGGTCGGCCGCCCGGACCTCCCGGGGCGTCGCCGGGACCATCTTGCTGATGGCGGCCTCGATAAAGGCCACCCGATCCGCGTCCGCCCCCTGGCCGCGTCGGTGCAGGGCCGCTTCCATATGGCTCCGCGCCGCCGCCGCGGCGTTATGCAGGTTTTCGCAGAGGATGACCCTGAGGCAGTCTTGCCGCTGCGGCAAAGCTGCGGCGATGAAATCGCAGACCGAAGCCAGATTCGCCGCGCCAACCGAAGTACCCAGCAAGTCCGCCCCGGCTATCGCCTTCACCACCCCCTCCCTATCCCGCAGCGCCAGTCCGGACACGTTCCTCACCGTTATCGATCCGGGCTGGCCGGGAAGGATGTCGTCCTTCACCACCACCTGGTAGCTGCCCCGCTCGTTCAGGGCTTTCACCACCGTTTCGTCCACATCGAGGAAAACCACCCGCCAACCGGCGGCGGAAAAGAGCTGGCCGATGAGGGATCTACCGATGTTTCCGGCGCCGAATTGGACCAGGAGCGGACTTCCCGGGGCGATTAGGTCAGGCATGTTTTCCCTTTGCAAAAAAAAACTCGAAATTTCTTCAGACAAATCCCGCACTGTCGATTATACGGGCTATAATACCAGAATATTTGCCGGTCAGTCAAATTCGAGTTCGGGCCGGCCGGGGAAAATCGACGCGGCTGCTGGGGCGACACTCGGCGAGGAGTTTTATACTTGCCGCGGCAGCCATAAAAAATGGAAAAAGTCGAAACATTACCCTGCCGCCGACACTGACTCTTCGGGAAAGTTGCGGCGAAATTCGGGAAAAAGCGCCGGGGCCGGGAAAAACCCCACTTTGCCCGGGGGGCATTTCCCGGGCCCGGACAGTCAAAAGTAACAGCGGACTAAGGTTAGAAAAAACATAAATAAATTCGTGAAAGCGCATTGACAAGTCGGCCGATTTACATAGAAGGTATGAAATACGGCCAACCCAAAACGGAAAATTTGGGAGTAGTCGGAACCCAACTCTAGGAGCCCAAAGTGAGCATTGAACCAGGCGCGGACACCACCTCGACCAGTGAAAGCGAACCTCCCCAGGCGGTCGCCGACCGCCAACAAACTACGCTCTCGGTTACCCTGACCAATATCGGGGCCAACCACGACAGACCGCCCCAAAACAAAACCCCGCGCTTTCCCCACAGTTCCCGTTCCCGGGATTTCCGGCGCCGCTTCTTCCCCACCGCCACCCAAAACGATTGGAACAACTGGCATTGGCAACTCCAGAACACGCTCCGTTCCGTGGAGGAACTGGATCGCATCGTCCGTCTAACGGACGATGAACGCGCCGCCATGACCGGCCTCGCCGGCGGCCTTCCGACCTCCGTCACCCCCTATTACGCTTCCCTGATCGACCCCGACAACCCGGCCGATCCGCTCCGCCGCACCATGATTCCCACTACCGCCGAGCTCCAGGTCAATCCCGGCGAAGCCGAAGACCCCCTTGGCGAAGAGTCGCAAAGCCCGGTCCCGGGGCTGATTCACCGTTACCCCGACCGCGCCCTGTTTCTCGCGACCGAGTACTGCTCCGCCTACTGCCGCTACTGCACCCGCTCCCGCATGGTCGGCCAGGCCGAGCGGAAGCGCTACTGCGTCGCCAATTGGCAGAAAGCCATCGACTACATCAAGGCCACCCCGGCCATCCGCGACGTCATCATCTCCGGCGGCGATCCGCTCACTTTGCCGGATGAACCGCTGGAATGGCTCCTTATCAATCTCCGGGCGATTCCGCACCTCGAGGTCATCCGGATCGGCACCAAGACCCCGGCTGTTCTCCCGATGCGCATAACTTCGGCCTTGACCAAAATCCTCCGCCGGGCGAACCCGCTGTGGATGAGCCTCCACTTCACCCACCCTTGGGAACTCACCCCGGAAACGGCCGAGGCCACGAGCCGCCTCGCCGACGCCGGCCTCCCCTTGGGAAGCCAGACCGTGTTGTTGCGGGGGGTCAACGACAACGTCGATACCATGCGCTCCCTGATGACTGGCCTTATGAAGAACCGGGTCCGGCCGTATTACATTTACCAGTGCGACCCGATTCTCGGCAGCGCCCACTTCCGCACCCCGGTGGCGAAGGGTATTGAGATGATTCAGGGCCTCCGCGGCCACGTCTCCGGCTACGCCGTGCCCCAGTACGTAATTGACGCGCCCGGCGGCGGCGGCAAGATTCCGCTCCTCCCCGAGTATTACGCCGGCAAGGAAAACGGCGAGGTGTTACTCCGTAACTATCAGGGCAAGGACTACCGTTATCCGGACATGGCGGAATAGGCCAGGTTCGCAGCCACTAATACAAAGGAACGACTGGTAATTTTTATGAGTGAAGAAGAATGTCTCTGCGCCCGCTGTGCGGGCATGGGCAAAACCTGCTGCCAAACGGCGCAGGTTTTTGTCACTAAACGGGATATCGACCGCATCGCCGCTGTGGTTCGCCGGCACGATTTCTACGAAATCGCCCCGCCGGCGGACGCGGAATACCTGCCCGACCCCGAGGTCGATCCGGTTTGGGCGCGTATCTTCCACGGCGGCGAGCGGCGGGTGTTGCGGCATGACGGCAAAGGCGACTGCCAATTTCTTGGTGAGAAGGGCTGTCGGCTGGCGATGGAAGTGCGGCCCTACGTTTGCCGGCTCTATCCGTTTGAATATACCGATCAATGTCTGAAAGGCGTCTACGGACACCTCTGCCCGCAGCCGGAGCGGGACAACGCGCCGCTGTTGCTGGCTTTGTTGGGGATGAACCGGGACGAGGCGGAGAAGTGGCGGCGGGCGCTTTACGAGGCGATTCTGGAGGAATATCCGGGATAGCTAGCGGAAGCACACGCCAAAGGAATGCGACATGGATGACATTATCGAGGGTTCATATAATGTTTATGAAGATTTAGGTATTCCCGATTCCGAAACAATGCTGATGAAAGCGCACCTAGCCACCGCCATTGCCGACAGCATCGCCGCCAAAAAGCTGACGCAAAAACAAGCCGCCGAAATCCTAGGAATAGCGCAACCCAAACTAGCGCACCTGCTAAACGGAAGATTCCGCGGTATCAGTGAGACCAAGATGTTGGATTGCCTCATTCGACTTGGTAGGGATGTACGTATCATCATCGGCCAGGAACGCCCGCGACGGAGAACACCCGGAAAATTAAAGGTATTACAAGAGGCATAATCATATCCTTACCCAAAAAACCGCCGACCCGAGGGTCGGCGGTTTCAATTCGTCCCAATAGCTTTCATGCTGAGGTCTAACGCATAGAAACTCACCCCCTACATCGCGGTAAGCGAGTGGGTCGAATACTCCGAACCCATGGTGTAATCATAATCGACGCCGAAGATGTAGCGTTCAGCCAGTTTAATCTTCAAGCCCGCGCCGACTGTGCC
>JAVBQR010000010.1:0-5677 GCA_031548865.1 Planctomycetota bacterium | reverse complement strand
AGGCGGTTGAACCATTGCTACGGAACGCTGTGGGAAAACGTGATGCCGTCTACGTAAATCGGCCTGGATTCCGGCGAAACCGCCCGTTGGGGGTGCAGCACCCGTTCGCGAGGCCGGAATGACGCGCGGGGAGGGGTACGGCGTAACAGGGTTTGGAGCCGCCGTTTCCTTGCCTCGACGTTACCGCTGACTGTGGGGAACCGGATTACGGGGACATGATGTTTACTGAACTTTTGCAAAGTGCCGATTGAACCGCCAATCGCCACTTTGCAAAAATCGTTTTTGCCCGAATTTCAAGGGTTTTTGATTTTACAAAATCGCCATTCGGCGGTTTGAATGGTGATTATGCAAATGTCCAGTTATATCAAGAAAACTTGCCTGGAGACCGCATGCGTTACCTCCCGCACACCCCCGAAGACATCGCCGACATGCTTGCCGTAATCGGCGCGCCATCGGTCGAAGCGCTTTTCGAACAAATCCCCGCCGCGGTGCGGTTCAGCGAGCCGCCCCGGCTGCCCGAGCCCATGGACGAATGGCGGCTCAGGAAACACCTGCAGGCTTTGGCAGACCAGGCCGGCGGCGACTTCAGCGTATTCCTTGGCGCCGGCTCCCAGCCCCACCACATTCCGGCCGTGGTCGGCCAGTTGGCGTCGCGGTCCGAATTCCTGACCAGCTATACCCCCTATCAGCCGGAAATTTCCCAGGGGACTCTCCAGGCGATTTTCGAATACCAAACCCTGGTGGCCCGCCTCTGCAAGCTCCCGGTCGCGAACGCCAGCCTCTACGACGGCGCCACCAGCCTCGCCGAAGCGGTCCTCATGGCCATGCGGGTGACGAAGCGCCGCCGGGTCGCGGTGTCCCGGGCGGTGCATCCGCACTGGCGGCAGGTCCTGGCCACCTACCTGGCGCCCCTAAACGAAGTGGAACTGTTGGAACTCCCCCTCTCCGCCGACGGCCGCACCGACCTCGCGCCTTTCGCGGCGCTGACCGAGCCGGCGGTCCTGGTTCTCCAGAGCCCGAATTTCCTGGGCGTTATCGAAGACCTCGAGGCGGCGTCCGATACGGCGCATGGCGCCGGGGCGCTCCTGGCGGCCGGTTTCTCGGAACCGTTCAGCCTCGGGATTTTGCAGGCGCCCGGGGCGTGCGGCGCCGACATCGCCTTCGGCGAAGGGCAGAGTCTCGGTTTGGCGCAGAATTTCGGCGGACCGGGTCTGGGGATTATCGCCACCAAGATGGAGTACATGCGGCAGATCCCCGGCCGGCTGGTGGGGGAAACGACCGACAACCGGGGACAGCGCGGTTTCGTCCTGACCTTGTCGACCCGCGAACAGCATATCCGCCGGGGCAAGGCGGTGTCGAACATTTGTTCCAATGCCGGACACGCAGCCCTGACCGCGGCGATTTTCATGGCGGCGATCGGCGGCAGCGGCTTCCGGGAACTGGCGCAACTCAACCGCGACCTCGGCGAATACCTGAAGGCGGGGCTGGCGCGGCTCGGCTTTAAAACGTTGTCCGCCGCGCCGACCTTCAACGAATTTGCCGTCATCGCCCCGGCGGGTTTCGCCGCGAAGCGCCGGGCTCTAATGGAAAGGCGGATACTCGCCGGTTTATCCCTGCAGCCCTATTACCCTGAACTCGGCCCGGACGCCTGGCTCTTCGGGGTGACCGAAGTGGCGGGGAAGGATGGGGTCGACAGGCTGCTGAATGAACTGGGATGGTGAACTTGAGGCTTTACGAAGCACTAGGAGAGTTGCATGTCCAGGCAAAACAAAACTGAAACCCCGCTGGGAACCAGCGGTCTGATTCTCAACGAACCTCTCCTGTGGGAACGCGGCAGGAAGGGCCGTTCCGGCATGAGCATCCCCAAGGAAAACCTCCCCGCGTCGCCGCTTCCCGCCGCCCTCGCCGGCCCGGGACCGGACTGGCCGGATCTTTCGGAGCCGGAAGTGGTCCGCCACTTCACCCGGCTTTCGACCTGGAATTTCGGCGTCGACACCGGCATGTATCCCTTGGGCAGCTGCACCATGAAATATAACCCGAAGGTCAACGAGGCGGTTGCGGCTTTGCCCGGGTTCAATTGCGCCCACCCCATGCTCCCCGAAGAGGCGAGCCAGGGGGCGCTGCGGCTGATTTACGAGACGGAACGCCTGCTGGCGGCGGTAGTAGGCCTGGAGGCGGCCAGCCTCCAGCCGGCCGCCGGCGCGCACGGCGAACTCTGCGGCATGCTGATGATCGCCCGCTACCACCGCCACCACCGCACCGGGAAGCACAAGATTCTCATGCCCGACACTTCGCACGGCACCAACCCCGCCACCGCCACCATGTGCGGCTTTACCGAGGTCAAAGTGCCGCTGGGGCCGAAGGGGCGCATGGAAGCGGCTACGGTCGCGGGGCTCCTCGACGACGAAGTCGCGGGGATCATGGTCACCAATCCGAACACGGTGGGGCTTTTCGAAAGTGAATTGGCGGAGATTAGCCGCCTCTTGCATGCGCGCGGCGCCCTGGTTTACGGCGACGGCGCCAACCTCAACGCGGTGATGGGCCGGGTCGACATGGCCAAAGTCGGCGTCGACGTCATCCACTTCAATCTCCACAAGTCGATGTCCACCCCGCACGGCGGCGGCGGTCCCGGTTCCGGGCCGGTGGCGGTGGGGAAGACGCTGGAACCGTACTTGCCCGGTCCCCGGGTGGTTTTGGAGAAGGGGATTTACCGGTGGCGGGAGGATCTGCCGCTGTCGATTGGCCGCCTGCATGCCTTCTACGGGCAGTTCGGGGTGTACTTGCGCGCTTACGCCTATTTGTTGACTATCGGCTCCAAACTCGCGGAAGTGAGCGGCCTGGCGGTCCTGAATGCGAATTACGTTCAGGAGCTTCTCAAAGGGGCCTACCACCTCCCGTTCGATCAGCGCTGCATGCACGAGTGCGTATTTAATGACAAGCGCCAACGCGAACACCACGTGACCACCCTGGATATCGCCAAACGCCTTATCGACCTCGGTTACCATCCGCCGACGGTGTATTTCCCGCTAGTGGTGGAAGGGGCGATCATGATTGAACCGACCGAGACCGAGACCAAGGAGGATTTGGACGGTTTTGTCGCGGCGATGCTGGAGATTGCCCGGGAGGCCGAAGCGGGAGGGGGAGAGATGCACGCCGCGCCGGTGCGCACGAAGGTGGGGAGGTTGGACGAGACGGCGGCGGCAAGGAAGCCGCGTTTGACCGGGGATATGGGCTGAACATGAGAATTTCGAGGAATTTCGGGGACATGATGTTTACGGGCGTAATTCGGGGACACGAAATTTAATTGCCCAAACCGCCGGGCAATTAAACATCATGTCCCCGAATTACTAGCGCTTTTCCCGCCTCAACCCCGCATCGTCCCGGTCTTCTCGAAACGCGAATGCCACGACAAAGCCTCGTCCAAAAGCATCGGCGTATGCTTCCCCTGCGAATTTTCCTTGGCCCGCTTGAAGTAATCCAGGAGCTGCCCGCGGTAATCCGGGTGGGCGCAATTCTTGATAATCGACTCCGCCCGCTGCTTCGGGGAAAGCCCCCGCAAATCGGCGAGACCCTGCTCCGTCACCACCACCTGGACATCCTGCGTGCCGTGGTCGACGTGGCTGCACATCGGGACAATGCTGGAAATTTTCCCTTCCTTCGCCGTCGAGGGAGTCATGAAAATGGAAATCGAGGCCGAACGCGCGAAGTCGCCGGAGCCGCCGATGCCGTTCATGATCTTCGACCCGAGCACATGGGTCGAATTGACGTTCCCGTAAATGTCCGCCTCGATGAGGGCGTTCATGGCGATGCAGCCGAGGCGGCGAATGACCTCGGGGTGGTTCGACACGTCCTGCGGCCGGAGAATCAATTTGCCGTGGTATTCGTGCATGGTCCGGTTGAGTTCATTGGCCATGTCCGGGGAAAAGGAAAACGCCGTCGCCGAGGCGAGCTTCAATTTCCCCGCCTTCATGAGGGCAATCATCCCGTCCTGGATGACTTCGGTGTAGGAGGTGAGGTTTTCGAAAGGGGACTCCATCAAGCCGTGGAGCACGGCGTTGGCGATATTCCCCACCCCCGATTGCAGCGGGGTCAGGCTCTTGGGGAGGCGGCCCTTCTTCACTTCATGGGACAGGAAGTCGATGATGTTGGCGGCAATCTGCTTCGAGGCGGCGTCGGGCGGGGTGAAGGGGAGGTTCCGGTCGGGGAGTTCCGTTTCCACCACCGCCACCACCTTATCCTGTTTCACCCGGAGGAAGCATTCGCCGATCCGGTCGCCGGGTTTGACAATCGGAATCGGCTTGGTATGGGGAAAACGCTCGACCCGGTAGATGTCGTGCAGCCCTTCCAGCGCCTCGTTCTGCCAGGAATTCACTTCGAGGATGACCTTCTCCGCCTGGTCGAGCCAGGCCTGGTTGTTGCCGACCGAGGACGAGGGAACCAGCATGCCGTCCGGGCGGATGGCGGTGACTTCAATCAGGGCGACGGAACAGGGGCCGAAGGCGCCGTGGGCGGTGAGGGGGGTGGCGGTGGAAAGGTGGTTGTCGAAATAGTCGGCGTCGCCGGCGTTGATGCGGTTTCTGAGGATGGGGTCGGACTGGTAGGGCATGCGCATGCCGATGCCGTTCGCTTCGGCCAGGGTCCCGTCCAGTTCCGGGCCGGTCGACGCGCCGGTCCAAAGGTTGACCTTGAATTTCTCGCCCGCTTCGGCCGCCTTCTTGATGCGTTTGGCCAAGGCGCCCGGCACCGCCTTGGGGTAGCCCGAACCGGTGAAACCGCTGGCGCCGATGGAGTCGCCGTTCTTGATGAGCTCCGCCGCCTCTTCGGCCGACCTGATTTTCTTCCGCATCTTCTCGCAGCAAATTCTTCCGTGATCAATCACAAATCGCTCCTTTCCACTGTAGTATTACCGCACGGCCATTGAACCGCCAATCGCCGTGCGGCGGTATGAATGATGATATCGCCTAAACACGCTTATTCGTTGTACCCGAAGGTCCGCATCCGCTCCAGCATTACCTGCGGATCGACGTAGGACTTGTAGGCCAGGGGGTCCATTCCCGCGTCGAAAATATACCCGGTCAGGAGCCGCCGGCAGACTTCGCGCAATTTCTCCCCGTCCCACGGTTTCTCGATGTAGGCGTCTATTTTGGCGAAATTGATGGCCTTGATGGTGTCCTGGTGCGTCGCCTGGCCGGTCATGAGAATCTTCCGGACGTTTTTGAACTGCCGGCCCTGTTCGACCTTGGCCAGGAAGTCGACCCCCAGCGTCCCCGGCATGATGTGGTCGCAGACGATGATGCCGAGGCGCCTTTCGTACGTTTCAATATCCTTCAAAACTTCCAGCGCCTCGTCCGCGGACTCGCACTCCTCGACAATCGTCCACTCGGAAAGGGGTCGGAGGTCGCGGGCCACGCTCGCCAGGACGTCACGCTGATCGTCAACGCAGATGATGTAAATTTTTTCCATGCTCCACTCCTTGGGAAGTGTTTTCGCTGGACTTTTGCAAAATCACCATTGAAACCGCCGAATGGCGATTTTGTATACCGAACGCGAAGCGAAATGGTGAAAATCGTTTTCACCACAGAGGCACAGAGGACACAGAGGTTCACAGAGTCCTTAAGAAATTGAGGTAAACAGAGATACTAATAAACAATAAAAAATGTATAAACCACCACTGACT
>JAVBQR010000141.1:0-27654 GCA_031548865.1 Planctomycetota bacterium | reverse complement strand
AAAGATTATGGGCAGTCAGGATTTTCGCCATCTCAAATAGAAATAGCAACTTCAAAAATATACAGAAACTATTGGTACAGGCGCTTGCATGGGCTGGATAATTTCAAAAAGTCTACTTATAGCAAATTTGGAAAATCCTCGATAATTCTCAATCTCAACGGATGAGAAACGCATATTAACTCCCGTGTCGTCGACTTATTGTGAAAATCGAGCCAACCGCCGCTAGATTTTCGCAAAAAGTGTGGATAGCCAAAATTTGCAATGCAGGAATTTGTAACCGACTTGCCACGGTTGTTTCGTAACCGGCCGTTATGTCGAAAGCCTCAATTCTTCCGCACCTGCTGCTGCTTCAAAGCGTCATAACTGAACTGCCGCTGGAAACCTTCCAAAGATCCCTTAACCACCGGCTGCTGGCTAAGAGGATTCAACAACGAATCCCAATCCTTGCTCGATAACAAATAACGGTTCGCGTCGTCGGTCCGGGTCGCGCGTCCCTCGCGCGCCGCCACGATATCCCGCGCCATTTCCAGCCAACGCGTCGCAATGTCGGACCGCTTCGCCCAATTCGCCGTCTCCGCCATCTCCATCAACAGGGCGGGATCCGGATGCGGCGTAACCGACAACACCGCCGCGTAAAACGGCAAGGCCAAGGCATGCTTTCCCTGGGCGCGTAAACGCCGCGCCAGCATCAGGCGCATTTCCGTGACCTTCTCCGTATTCAAGGCCGTATCGCCGATGACCCGGAACAACAGGTCGTTCGAATTGGAAGCCAAGGCGTTCATCGCGATCCGCTCCCGCTCCTCCTCCTTCAGGGAGTTGTTGGCTAGCAGCTTATCCACCAATGCCAGCGCCTCCTGCTCCTTGCCCAATCGGCTGTAAACCAACGCCAAATTGACCTGCGAATCCCGGTCGTCCGGATTGTCGCGGTAGGCCTTCTCCACATACTTCCCCGCTTCCGCGTAATTCTCGTTCCACAGCATCGCCTGAACCATCTTGTCCACTGCGTCCTGGTCGCCGGGCGAACGCTTGAGAATCTCCTTATACCAGTTGATGGCCTCGGTAAGATTGTTCATGTAAGTATAGTTCTCGGCGATTTCCCGATACAAATTGATGTCTTTGTCGTCTTTGCGAAGCGCCTCCTGAAGGACCTCGTTCGCCTTGGCGAAATCCTTCTCGCCCTGGTAAAGATGGGCGATGGTGACCAGGTAGGAGGTATTGTGCGGGTCAAGGTCGGCGAGACGCCGGTAGTCGTTGATGACCTCCTGGGTGTCGCCGAGATGATCGTTGACGCTGATGCGGAAAAGGATGGCGTCGCGGTCGGAGTTGGCGGATCCGGCGGCCGAGTCGAGAAGGCTTTTCGCCTTGCGGTAATCGCCGGCCCAGTAATTAAGGGTAATCAGGTTCTTGGCGGAAAACTCCACCGATTCGCTGCGGGCCAGAGTGGTCTGGGCCATGGTTTTCAATTCGTTCCGGCGGCCGAGATTGCTGAGAATCCAGCCGTATTCCATGACGGTGGTCTCCGGGAGGACATTCATGTCGAACAGGCGCTTGAAGGTGCGCGCCGCTTCTTCGTCGTCGTTCGAGCCGGCGGCGGCGCGGGCGAGGCCGAGCAGATTGGCGGGGTTGTTCGGTTCAACCTTGACCAGTTCCTGATATTCGGCCTTCGCCTTCGTGTAATCGCGCGCCCAGAGTAGGGCGCTGGCCATTTTTTGGCGCAGGTGCACATCGTTGGGGCGGCGGTTGAGAATATCCTGGTAGACGTCGGCGGCGGAAGCGAAGCGCCGCTGCCAAACCTGCAAATCGCCCTGCTGTTCGCGGTATGCGGCGGTTTTTTCAGGATGGATGCGCATTAAATTTTCCAGGGCCAGCTCCGCTTCGCCGTGATCGCGCATTTCCATGGCCAGGTCGTAATAACGCGTCTGAACCGCTTCGTTGGTCGGGTAGAGGGTGGAGATCATCCGGTACAGGTTAAGGGCGCCAGCCTTGTCCCCGTGCTGGTCGAGCCAGCGGCCGCGCACCATCAGGCCGTGGCTGGCCTGGCTATATTTGTAAATCAAGGTGACGGTGACCATGATGACCGCCATCGCGACCAGGGGTACGAGAAAGTATTTCAGGAGCTGCGAGAAATGAATTTTCCGGTGCTCGCGGGACGGCAATTCGCTGACCAAAAACTTCCCCAGGACACCTTTCGCCTCCTTGATGTTCATCTGCCGGCGGATGGCGTTGCCGGTGAATGGGGCGGTGAAATCGAGGTTTTCGCGTTCGCCCAGGAGGGACAGCGAGTCCTGGATGTGCAGGAAGGATTGCGGGCGGTTCGCGGGCTGTTCCTCGACCATCTGCGAGATAAGGGTGAGGAATTCCATCGGCAGGGACATGTCCAGGGCCAGGTCCTGCATGAGGCTCCCCGGGTTGTAGCGGGAGAGGACTTCGGCCGTTTCGCTGCCGCGCATGGGGGCGGAGCCGGTGAGGGCGTGGATGATGGTTACGCCGAGGGAGAACATGTCGCACTTTATGCTTGGGCCGTCGGCGAGGCGTTCGGGGGCGAAATAGAAGGGGATGTTACGGTTCTTTTTCCCCAGCCAGTCGCGGTTGACGACCGGGTCCCGGGTGTAGCACCACAGGCCGAGGTGAGCCTTGCCGGCGGCGTCGACGAAAATGCTGCCGGGGCGGATGTCGTCGTGGGAGATGCCGAGGGCTTCGGCTTGGGCGAGCACGCCGGAAAGGTCGTGGAGTATTTCCGCGGCCCAGGCCCAGTCGATTTTCCCCTTGTCGGCCAGGACCCGATCGAGGGTGACCCCTTCGATGTAATCGGCCACGACGGCGCGGTGTCCGCCGATCTCGTCGGTGGAGAAGACGGTCTGGTTGGCGGTGCCGTGGATTTGCATGGCCGCGTCGACCTTTTGGGCGAAACCGTCTTCGGCATGGATTTCCTCGACTACGACCTCCGCCGTCGCTTCGAGGGGTTTGGCGGCGCCGTCGGGCCGGAGGGAAGCGGCGGCCGTGGGTGCGGCGGTGGCGGCGGCGGTGCGGGCGGATTTACCGGCGGCGGCGGTGCGGGAGGATTTGCCGGTGGCGGCGGTGCTGGCCTGGAATCCGGAGCCGGTGCCGATTTTGGCGATGGCGATGGCGGCGGAAGTGGAACTGGGGGGGGTGAAATGGTGGACAATCACCATCGCGCCGGAAGGGGTGTGTATGGCGCGGAAGGTGACGCCGTCGACGTGCTGCCCTAGGTTGTCCATGAGCTCGTAGTCGCCGACGCTGCGGCGCGGAGTCTTACGGGCGGAGATTACCGCGGTGGCGGAGGACTGGAGGGCGGGGACGACCTGGCGGCGCTCCTGGGCGTGGCGTAGGTTGTAGAGTTCCATTTGCTCTTTGCGGAGCACGCCGTTGGCGACCAGGAGTTCGCCGAGCTTCGGCACCTTTCCGCCGGCTTCGGCAACTTCCTTTTGTTGGGCGAGGCAGTTGTCGATATCGTCCTTTTTTACCAGTTTTTTGGCGACCAGGAACTCGCCGAAGAGGCTGACGGCCGGTTCGACTTTTTTGCGGAGGATTTTGTCGAGATCCTCGCGTTTGATGATGCCTTTTTCGATGAGTAGTTCGCCGATTCTCGGGGGCTGGATACCGGCGTGGGTAAGTTCGGCCTGTTCGTCCAGGGCATGGCGGAGCTGGGCGCGGGTGACCAGTCCCCTTTCCATGAGCTGGCGACCGATGAGGCCGCCGGGATTGGCCTGCATTTTAAGGATCATCTCCACTTCGGCGTTGGTGATGATTCCCCTTTGGATCAGGATTTCGCCGAGTTTCGGCGCTGAACCCGTGTCAGTGCGGGTTTTTTCCTGTTCCTCGATGCAGGCGACGATGTCGTCATAGGTGACCAGGCCGGATTCCATGGCGAGTCTTCCGAACATGGACATCCGGGCGTCGATACTTTTCTTGCTCATCGGGCTTCCATTCCTCGAGTTACCGGGGTTGGCCGGCCGGATTTGACTTTTTGCGATTGAGCCCGTATATTCAGGCCCGACCATTTTCCGGCGCGGCGGGTTGGGAGCCTCGCCCACGAAGGTTGCCCGATTTCATTAAACCGGAGAAACCGTCCTGGGGGAGGTTCTTGATATCTTTCCATATTATATATCTTTCCTTTCATTTTAACACCCCCTAATAGTCCACTTTACGAATAATAATGAGCCGGATATATTTTGTGAGAAGCTTAATGGCCGCTTGGCATTGGCTTTGGGAAGATGGTTGAGAGGCGGTGGCGGGAGGTAAAATATCCGTTTTAGGTTGGCAGAGTTGATACAGTTCCCTTTTTGAAAAAAAAAGGGAATATTCCCTCAAGTCGGCGGCGCGGGATCCGCTAATACGAGGTGAAAGGTTTTAAGGAAGGCGCCTGGTTTTTATTCGAACCGGAATGCGGCGCGTTCCGTGGCCGTGCTCTTTTCCTTGTCCCCTTTTCAATGGATGGAACGATCATGTCTATCTCGAACGACTTTTTCAATCGGTTCAACAATTACAACAAGAACGGCGCCAACAAGACCGATGCCGGGGGAGTCGCCTCGGGTCTGTTCGAAAAATTGAAAAAGAAAAGGGCCGCCCTGGCCGAAGGCGCCGGGGAAGGGGACGACGCCCAGAACGCCAATGCCGTATCCGACAAGGACGGCGCGAACAAAACCGCCCATAAGCGCCACCTGATCGATTCCTACGAAAAGTCCAAATCCGGCGCCGCCGCCACAGGCGGGGAGACGGAGACAAAGGAACTCTCGGCCGAGGAAAAACGCCAGGCCGCCCTCAAGAAAATCATGGCCCAGCTCGACGCCGAGGAAGCGCAGCGCTACCCGCGCCGCCACGCCGAGAATAAAGCCGCGAAGGCGGCGGAAAACACCACGGCCAGTTCCGGTGTGTCGTCGGCCTCGTTCGACGACGCCAAGAAGGACGACGGCGTCGGGAACCTGCTTAACGATCTCCCGCTCTTCAACGAATTCAAGACCAGCCTCATGGACGCCTTCAAGAACATGGACTCCACCACCAGGGGGTCAATCAGCGCCCAATACGAATTGAATTACTCGGCCATGCAGTATATCGCCGCCGAAGGCGGCGGCTATAGCTACCAGGAGACGAATTTCTCCATCAAGCTCGATCTCAATTACGTCAAGGCGGCCGCCGGCGGCATGAGCGGTCAGGAAATGGCCGACAAGCTTGGCGAAGCGACCGACTTCGAATCCTTCGTGAAGACTCTGCAGGGCTTCTCGCAGGGCAACCAAACCCAGGGCGCGGCCGCCGGAGACGGCAGCGGCAAAACCAGCGAGCAGAGCGCCTCCTCGGACAACGCCTTCCTTTCCGCTTACATGAATAAGGACGGCAAGCCGATGTCGGCGCGGGAAATCATGAACGCCGCCTTCAAGACCAACTCCACCGACGCCGCGGCGAAAGATCTCCTGAAGTCGTTCGAGGACTACTGGTCCCCGGAGGCGACGGCCGGGCGTATCGTCGATTTCGCCACCGCCTTCTTCCCGAATTCGGATTCCTTCAAGAACGGCGGCGATACCGAGGAATCGCGCCGCGAGTTCGCCGAGAAGATGCGTTCCGCCATTCAGAAGGGCTTCGACCAGGCCATGGGCAAAATGGGAACCGTGCCGGATAAAACCCAGGAAGGCATCGACAAGACCCACGAATTGGCGATGAAGGGGCTGGACGACTTTATCGCGAACGGCATGAAGCCGGAAAAGGAAGACACCTACGAAGCCCTGAACGAGTTCACGATGTCTTTCGAGATGACCTACAGCCAGAAAACCGCGACGGTGAGCAACCAGGCGACCCAAAGCGCTTGAGCGGCAGCCGCCGGTTCGAGAAAAAAATTATCACGCCACCGGAAGCCTTTCCCGTACGGGGAAGGCTTCCGGCGTTATCGGACCCGGCAGTTGTCAGCCAACTGCCGGCAGGTGATTAATTCCAAGAATTTATAGAAATTTTTGAAACGGTTTCCTGTCCGGCGACAAGTAATGGCTAATTCCTGTCAGGTCAGTTCCCGCGTTATCCGGGCGGGAGAAGCCTCGACGGCTTGTCGCCACAAGGAGATCGTCTTGAACGCTTCAAAACACCCCGAAACCATCGCCCCCCGCCGTTCTGCCGCCTTACTCTCCGCCGGAGACAAAGCCCGGCGCGGTACGGTAGTCCTTGGCTTTCTCCTGGGGGTCGGCGTCATTTTCGTTGGCGCCGCCTGCCTCTATGTCGGCATGAATTTCATCACTCTGGCAAACCATCTGGGGTTCGGTGACAAAAACCGCAACCAGCCGGCCAACGACCTCGTTGCCACGGCTCCGCCGAATCCGGCGCCAGCCGCCGCCATCATCGCCGCCGCCGCCGCTCCCGCGCCCGAGCCGGGCGCCCGGGATGAACCGCGCCGGAACGAATTCACCGCCAGCCCCACCACCACCAATAATTCGAACCCGCAAATATATTTCATGATGGGTGGGCAGGGGGGTATTCCTTACGCCAACACCACCGCGTTCTACACCCAGCCGGTGCCGGGCGGCATGCCTGTCATGCCGGCCCTGCCCCAGGCCATGGCGCCGATTCTGCCGGCGATGCCGGCGGCTCAGCCCGGCGCGGTACAGCTCCCGCCCTTCATGATGCCTAACGCCCAGCTTGAACTCAACAATTTCATCATGGCGAAATACCAGCAGGAATTCACCGAATACATGCGGCAGAAAACCCTGCAGGCCCCGACCTTCACCCCGGCCCAATTGCCGGGCGGCGGACAGGTCTGGTACGGGGTGTTGGACCCGAACCAGGCGCGGGCCGACGTGCCAGCCGCGTTCAAGTCCGGGTTTATCGACACCGACATTCCCGTCCCGGAGAAGATGACCGTCGACCTGAAGCGGCGCTTCTCCCGCAACCAGAAGATCGAGGACTGGCTCCGCGAGGAAAAAGTCGCCGCCATGGCTGCCGCGGAAGAGGTAAGGAAGGAAAACGCCCCGAATCCCGGTGTTAGCCCCGGCGTTACCCCCGGCGCCAATCCGCTTCGCCCCAACGCCAGCCCCGCCGGCGAGCCTTCGAGCGGCGAGACCGACCCGAACATCGACTCCGTCCTCCGTCAACTTGCGGAAACGACCTTCGGCGGCAAACAGTACGAACGTACCGCCCGGGTCTACGCGGAACTCGCCAGCCGGGGAGTGAACCTGTCGGTGACCGAACTTCTCCGCTGGGCGAAGGCGTCGGAACTGGCCGGCGACCCCGATTCCGCCATCCGCATCCTGGATTTGATTCTGAAGATTGACCCGAACAATGCCCTCGTCCTGAAGGAGGCGGCGCAACTGGAAGTCGCCAACGACAAATTCTCCGCCGCCGCCGAATACTACGGCAAACTGGTCAAATTGCAGCCTGACGTCCGGGATTGGCGGATGTGGCGGGCCAAGACCCTCACCTGGTCGGACCGGGGCCGCGAAGCCATCGACCTGATGCGGGAACTGCACCGCGAAGACCCGTCCGACATGGAATTGAACATCATGCTGGCGGATCTCCTGCTCTCGCTCCACGAATTCGCCGAAGCCATCCCGCTTCTGGATCTGCTTATCGCCCACGACCCGAAGGACGATACCCTGAGGGTGCGGAAGATGAACGCCCTGATGGCCCTGAAACGCTTCCGCGATGCGGCTGCCGTCGCCGCCGACCTCCTGATCCGCTACCCCGAGGATACGGAACTAATCCTGAAACAGGCGGTCAGCTACGTCGCGGCGGGGGATTTCCGCGATGCGGTGGTGCCGTTCCAGAAATATCTGGCGCTTAAGCCGGACGACATCGAGGTCAGGAAGCAGTTCGCCGAGGATCTCATGGCGGCGCAGATGTTCCCGGCCGCCGCCGACCAGTACCAGAAGATTCTCGTGGCCGAACCGGACAACAACGAGATACGGAAAAAGCTCGCCAACGCCTATATGGCTTACGAGAGCTACGCGGAGGCGGCGGTGGTTTACGAGGAACTGGTGATGCTGTTCCCGAACGACGCCGAGTTGAACCTGGGGCTTGTCGTGAGCCTGCGCCTCAGCCACCAAATCCAGGAGGCCTTCGACGCGGCGAAAGCCTATATGCAGGTCGACGGCTACGACCCCCGGGTTCTCAAGCAGGCGGCCGGGCTGGCGATGGAACTCGGCGACACCAAGCACGGCCAGGAGTGGTACCGCCGCGCCATCCGCCTGGACTCCAGTGATTTCGAATCGCGTATCGCCCTGGGAAAATCCCTCATCGGCGACATGAAATACGAGGAAGCCGAAAACGAGTTCCGCCGCGCCCTGGCTTTCGCCGACGAGAACGAGGAAGCCCGCCGCGGCCTTGCCCGGGCGCTCTTCTACCAGCGTAAATACAAGGAGGCCTTCCCGATTTACCAAAAGCTGGCCTGGGAGTACCCCGACAGCCCCTACCGCCTGGAAATGGAATACCGCGAAGCCGTGGCCAGCGGCAAGGAAATCGAGGCGGCGGCGGTCCTGGCCCAATTGCAGGAAGTGGAACCCGAGGACATGTCGTGGAAGTCGGACCGCTTCCAGGGGTTGCTCAGGCAGCACCGCTTCCCCGAAGCGCGGGCGCAGGCCAAAATCAACGTCCAGCAGGACCCGATGCACCGCGCCACCCGCGCCGGCTACAACAACATGAACTTCTACCTGTCGACCTGGCCCATCACCATGCATTGGGGCTACCTCAGGAAGACCTCGGTGGACAGCGTGGACGAGGTTCCCGAGGAACAGGACCGCAAGGCGAAATTGGCCTACAGCTACTTCGGCTTCCACGGCGAAAAGTCGCTGGGCGATTTCTGGCGCGCCTACTCCGACCTGGATCGCGAAAGCTGGAGCATGCGGGAGGAAGGCGTCGACGACCCGGCCAGCTACCGCTTCCGCCTCGGTGGCGTCTTCGAGGGGAACCCCTTCATCACCTTCAAGGGTGACCTCGGCTTCCGCTGGTTCACCGGCTCGGAAAAACAGATGAAGGACGAACGCCGTTCCATCGACAACCAATGGCTATACAACGTATCGGCGGAGATGAAGGAAATCGCCGGCTCGAACCTGAGCCTGCTCCTCTTCTCCGACCGGCGCGAACATTATGACAATTACCGGAACGTCTACGACAACCTGTATGCCTACGACTTCGGGCTAATCCCGCATTACCGTTACCGCAAATGGGATTTCCACGGGGTATTGGTCTCCAGTGTCCTCACCGACGCCAACACCAGGCTTTACGGCCACCTGGACGCCAAGTACCGGCTCTACGAAACGCCCTGCATGCTCATCACCATCGGCGGCAATATCGAGTACGAAACGTGGAACTACCAGAAGCCGACCTACTATTCACCCAAGGACATGTACAAATACGGCATCGACTTCGACGGACGCTACTACTACTGCCGCGACCCCGAGGTTTGGAACAGCTGCGAAGGTTACGTCGACTTCGGCCTGTCGGTTTACCGCGACCGCTTCGGTTCCACCGGGCAAAAATTCTATGCCGGCATCAAGCACGACTATACCCGCCGTCTTTCCGGCTTCGCCAGGGTTGATTTAACCCGTGAAACGTATTACAGTGAGATCAAGCTGCTCGCCGGTCTTACCTATGCCTTTGGAGGCTGCAAATGAGCGTCAACACCATTCCCGACAACACGAACATCGAACTGAAGATGCGCAGCCGCAAACGGGTCGGGCTCGTTCTCATCCTGGTGAACCTGACCTTCGTCTTCGCCTGCGCCTATATCGCCACCCGCATCTACCTGCAGTCGCAGGCCGGGGACGTCCCGTTGGCGGGGAAGATTATCGCCATCGCCCTCCTCTGCACCGAGGCGTTCGTGGTCTTCCATTCCATCTCCTACGCCATCAACTTCCTCTCGGCCCTGCGCGCGCAGGAGCCGGCCCGGGTGGAGATAAGCGACTGGTCGAAAGCCCCGACGGTGGCGGTCCTGGTTCCCGCCCGGCACGAGCCTTACGAAGTGCTGGAACGGACTTTCCTGTGTCTCAAAAACCTGGACTACCCGAACAAGGTAATCTACTTCCTGGACGACTCCTCGGAGGAACGCTACAACCGCGAGGCCGAGGAGCTGGCGACGACCTACGGCGTGCGCATTTTCCGCCGGCATACCCGCCACGGCGCCAAGGCCGGCATCATCAACGACATCTCGAAAACCCTGGACACCAAGTACCTGGTCATCTTCGACGCCGACCAGAACCCCATGCCCGGCTTCCTGAAGAACCTGGTCCCGATCATGGAGGCGGATCCGAAGCTGGCTTTTGTCCAGACCCCGCAGTTCTACACCAACACCGAATCCTCGGCGATTGTCAAGGGGGCGAACATCCAGCACTGCATGTTCTACGAGTTCATCTGCGAAGGGAAGGGGGCGGCGAACGCGATGATCTTCTGCGGCACCAACGCCATCCTCCGCCTCGAGGCCATCCGCGCCATCGGCGGCCTGGACGAGGGTTCGGTGACGGAGGACTTCGCCACCACCATCGACTGGCACCTCACCGGCTGGAAGAGCCTCTACAACGGCCAGGTCGGCACTTTCGGCTCGGGCCCGGAGGCGCTGGACGTTTACATGAAACAGCAGTGGCGCTGGTCCCGGGGTAACATCGGCGTCCTCTTCAAGGTGCTGAAGTCCCTAATACGCCACCCCTTCGGGCTCACCTTCCGGCAGTGGTGGGAGCATTTCGCCACCGGGTCCTATTACATCATCGGCCTCTGTTACTGCATCCTCATGATTTGCCCGATAACCCAGATTTTCTTCAACCTCCCCGTCTTCCATATGAACGGCTTGATGTATGTCTGCCTGTTCGCGCCGTACTTCATGCTCTCCTTGACCATTTTCTTCCTGAGCATGTACCGGAGGAACTACGCGGCGGGCGACCTGATGCTGGGCATCCTTCTCGGCTTCTGCTGCTTCCCGATTTACGTCAAGGCGCTCGGGGCGGCGTTATTGGGGATTCGCAGCTCCTTCAACGTCACGGAAAAACGATCCATGTCGGGGGACGTCCCCTACCGGGCCTTCCTGCCGCAGCTCTTCATGTGGGGCCTGAATTTCACGGCGCTGATCTGGGGCGTGCAGCGCATAATTATCGAACAAACCCCGCAGTTGGGGGTGAGTCTGATGTGGACCTTCTACCATTTCATCATGCTGTCGTCGATCTTCTATTTCCGGCTGTCCCCCAACCGCTGGAGCGGACCCGACAACGTCGTCCAGTCCGTTGTGCAGCCGGCGGCCGTTCACCCGTCACCCGCAACGGTAAAAACGAAGGCGTAACGCCTCCCCCACAGGAGAAAAACCCATGGGCAAGACCATTTCGGCCAAACACGTCTCCCGCTCTTCCGCGGCGGCCGTGGCCCTCAAGAAAAGCCTGCACTTCTTTCTCGCCGCCGCCATACTTTTCGGTGCCGGCAGCTACGGCATCAGCAAGCTTTTCACCGAGGACGTCGTCATCCGTTCCCAGGAGACCACCTGGGAAAACATGTCCCACTTGTGGCAGTCCTTCCAGCACTATTTCATCCGGTCGGGGCAGGTCATCCGGCCGAAGAACGACTTCGACACCGTCTCGGAAGGCCAGGCCTACGCCATGCTCCGGGCGGTGTGGATGAACGACCGCAAGACCTTCGACGAAGTCTACCGCTGGACCGAGACGCACCTGTCGCGCTTCCAGAAATACCAGGATCACCTCCTGTCCTGGCGCTACGGCTCGGACGGCATGGGCGGCTCCACCGTCCTCGACGAAAACCCGGCCCTGGACGCCGACCTCGACTACGCCTTCGCCCTTTTCCTCGCCGCCAAGGTCTGGCCGGACGGCCGCCCGCCGGTGAGCACCATGCCCTACCGGGACAAGGCCCTGGCGGTGGCGGACAGCATCATGGCCAAGGCGGTCCTGCTGCACCCGACGGGAGAATTGGTCATGATGCCCTGGCCAATTACCGCCGATCAGGGGAACGAGCGGGAAATCCTGGTCAACCCTTCGTATTTCTCGCCCGGGCACTACCGCATTTTCGAGGCCGAATCCGGCAACCGGCGCTGGGGGAAACTTGCCACCGACACCTATCGCCAGATTGACCGTCTCATGCTGATGGACGGCACCCCCGCCGGGGCGGGAAACATCGTCACCGTCCCCGATTGGATAACCATGCGCTCCGACGGCAGCTTCGCGACCGACCCGAACCGGGGCTATATTTCCGGCTGGGACGCCTTCCGCCTCTGGTGGCGCCTGCGGATCGATCAATACCTTACCGGCAACACCCAGCCCGAAAGGTTCATTGTCTCGCGGCTCATTCCCTTCCTCAACAAGTCGATGGACCTCGCCGGCGGCGACGTCGCCTCGGAAAGCAACCGGGACGGCACCCCGCGGGTGAAGTACTCGAATCCCGGGATAAGCGCGGTCTACCGCTACGCCACCGTCAGTTCCTCCCCCAACCTCAGCCGCTCCCTGCAGCGCCAGGCCATGCGTTACCTCAAGCAGGAGGGCGACAACCTGTATTTCCAGGATAACACCGACTATTACACCAACAACTGGGCCTGGTATGCGATGCTGGAGGGGGATTACCTGTTCCCGTTCCAGAAATATTTCCGTTCGCTCGGCGGCCCCGTGCAGGATGTGGCGAAGGAGAAATTGCAATGATCAGCAAAACCGAGTTCCTCCGCAAATTCAACGATATCATCGTGACCGAAGGTTACGCCATGCCCCTGTATCTTGGCCACCTCCTGCAAACCTTGCCCTGGTACGGACTGCCCGAGGAACTGGAGACGACGACCCGGATGGTCCTGGAAAAAATGCGCATGGAAACGGAGACCACCCGGGCGAATTCGGAGGCGATTTATCTGGCGGTGCAGGAAAATTCTAACGAGGAGCTGTGAGATATGCTCAGGCAAGACGATTTCGTGAACATGCTCGCCAGCATGCTGTCGCATGTGGAGCGGACGATTAACATAACCGATGAACTGGTGGTCGAAATGAAGGACCGGGACCTCCGTTTCAAACTGGTGGCTTTGCGGCAGGCCAAGTACAGCCATCTGGAAACGCTGGAGGCGCTTTCCACCTTGTTGAAGGAAAACATGGCGGCGGCGCCTGAGCAGCGCAAGGCGCCGGGCGGGTGATAGGAAGGGTGCCAATCCCATGCAAACCGGTCTCGCCACATCTCTCGGCATACTCGCCCTGACCTTTTGGAGCATGAACGTCGCCATCACCCGGGTTATAGGCGAAGCCCACCATTTCGGCATGCCGGGGCTTTCCTTCACCTTGGCCGGGGCGGTTCTCCTGGTCTTCGACCTTGTTCACCGAACCCCGCCCCCCTGGCGTTCGACCGCCCGAAAACCCTTCTGGTTTTTGGGCGGTTTGGCGTTTCTGGCCTATATGGTTTTTTACGTGCTGGGCGTTTCCTGGTCCGCGGATCGGCGGCTGGCCCTGCCATTGGGGCTGGTGAATTACCTTTGGCCGTCCCTCCTGCTGGTGATGCTGCCGTTTTTCTTCGCCTGTCGGGTGGACCGGCGCTTCCTGGCGATTGGGGTGGCGCTTTGTCGGACCGGGGGGGGTTTGGCCTTGTTGTGGGGCATGGACCTCGGCGAAATCCTGGTTATGGGGCAGGCGGAATGGCCGGCGTTTTTGCTGATGTTCGCCTGTGCCGTGTTGTGGGCGTTTTACTCGCTGGCGGCGCGGAGATGGGGAGGTGACGCGAACGGAACCGGCTGGTTTTTCCTGGCCTCGGGCATGTGTCTGTTACTCATGTGGCGGCTGGGCGGCGGGGAACTGCATTTCACCCGCGCCATGTTGGCGCCTTTTGTCATCCACTCGCTTCTGGCCACCGCCGCCGCCTATCTCATGTGGGATATCGGCGCCCGCCGGGGGGACATCGGCGTGTTGGGGGCGCTGGCGAATTTCCTGCCGCTGGGGTCGGTTCTGTTCGGTTCCTGGTATTTGGGCGAAAAAAACACACCCGGCCTGTGGCTCGGGTGCGTATTGGTAACGGCCGGGGCGTTGTTGTGCCGCCGGGGGGTGAGTGAGGAGGAAACGGTCCTGGCACGGGATGGGGAAGTCGCTATTTAACCCGGTTTTCGGCCTGCCGTCATTCCGAAAGCGACAGGCAGCTGTCGCAGAACGCCTCTTCCGGCAAAGTGTGAAGCGAGGCCGCCTCGGCGGGGGCAGCCGGGTTGACGCCGCGTTGGCGCAGGGCCGCGATTTCCTGTTTGGCTTTATCCAGCATTTCCAGGTACTGCGGATTGTTGTGCATCTGAACCACCGCCGCCGACGCCCCCAAACGCGCCGCCTCGACGTCCGACTGCCAGTGCACCCCGCAAATCACCCGCGACTGCCCCAATTCATATCCCCGCTTCAGAATCGCGCCCTGCCGTTCCGGGCTGATTTCCGCCAGCACCAGAGCCAGTCCCCAGCCCCGGCTGGAATGCCCGGACGGGTAGGAACCGTTCGTGGACAGGTCGTGTTCCTCATGCGGGGTGCAGGTGGAATTCGGCATGCCGAAATAATCGAAGGGGCGGATGCGCTTCCAGTGATCCTTGGCCGGGTTGATGGCGCGGGCGATGTACTTGATAGCTTCCTGGAGCAGGGCGTTGGTGGCGGGAGTGTCGTCGGGGGTGATGTTGATGCCGAAGGAGTCCAGGAACAGGGTGGGCAGGTGTTTGCGGTCCTCGGCGTCCCAGGTGGCCTGTTTCCAGCGTTCGCTCTGGCATTGGCCGCGGGTTTGGCAGAAGATGGCCTTGTCCCGCTGGAAGTCGATGCTGCCTAGGTAGGGCGGCGGCGGCAGGGCTTCGACCAGGGGCGGGACGTTCCGGTCCTCGGCGAGCGTGCCGGCCAGTCCCGACGGGGCGAGAAGGAGGATTGACAACAGGGCGAGGAGGGTCCAGGATCTCTGCATGGTATTCTCCCGAGATGGTTTGAGCCGCGTCGGCGGCTTATTTTCTCTTCGTGAAAACAAATACCGGATTTTGCCGGAAATGGCAACCGCTCACTTCCTCTTCGCCAAACAATGCAAATTCGCCATCGCCACCCCCGACAGCATCGCCCCGACTATGCCGTGGAAGCCCTGGTCGGTGCCGATTAAAAACAGGTTTTCCCGCGAGGTTGCGCCGCTGCGCGCCTTCACCGGGCTGCCGTAGAGCGCCCCCTCGGCGTGCCGGGTAAACCGCCACAGGGTCACCGGGGTGAACAGGTCGTCGAACCCGCCGAAGCGGCCGGCTACGGCTTTGCAGGCGGACAAGTCGAAGCCCAGCGCCTGCAGGGAGTTCGCCATTCCCGCCGCCGCCTGTTCCTTCGCCAGCCGGTAATCCAGCGGGTCCAGCTTACGCCAGGCGGGGTAACTCGCCAGTTCGGAAATTTTCAGGAGGTTCTCGTCAATCCCTGGGTAATTCGCCGGCAGGCACAATGCCCCGCAGGACTCCTCCACCAGGGAATCGGGACGCCGGAATTGGAGCTTTTCCGCCAACGAATAAAACACCACCGCGTCGGTGAAGCCCTGCTCCGCCGCTTTCGCGTCCAGGAGGGCTATCCCTTCGGCAATGCTGACACTTCCGACCGGGATCGCTTCCGCTTCCTCCCCCAACAGCAGTTGCGTTTCCCGCCCGCCTGCCGAGGAGAAAAACATCTCCCCTTCCACCTCTTCCCCCGCCTCGGTTACCGCCGCCGCGACCCGACCGTTATGGGTGACCAACTTCACCACCCGGTTCGCCATGCGGAGCGTGCCGCCGTCCCGGCGGAAACGATCGATAAGGAGGTTCCAGATTTTGCTCATGCCGTGGGCGGGATAGGCCAGGCCGGATTCGAAAAGGCATTTCCAGATGACGCAGAACAGCAGCCAATCCAGGTCCGGCAGTTCCCGCGCCGCGTCCCGGCCGTCCCCCACCCCGCCCGGACTGCCGTAAAACAGGACCGGGCAGAGAAGCATGTCGACGAGGAGCGGATCCGCAAGGTACTTCCCCATGACTTCGCGGGCCGAAGTCCGGACCTCGCTGAAGGCCCCTTCGTCCGTTGCCAGGACGAGTTTCCGGAAGCGGTCGAAGCCGTCCGTTTGGGAGGGAAAATGCCGCTCGACCTGTTGCCGGAGTAGTTCCGGATTGTCGTTGAAGGAAAGGCTGACCCCGGGGAAGCGGATCGAAGCCGGACCGGGGCCGTGCAACTCAAGGTCCGCCGGATTCAGACGGAGCTGGCGGAGGAGCTTCCCCAGCGCCCCGGCGCGGCCGCCTGGCGAGTAGTTGGTAAAGGCGTGGAGTCCCGAGGAGATTTCCTTCCCTTGCACATAATGCCAGGAATTCAACCCCCCCGGTCGGGTGTGGGCTTCAAGGAGGCAAGTCCTCACCCCGAAGTGGGCGAGGCGAACCGCCGCGGCCAAGCCGGAGGGTCCGGCTCCGATGATGACGGCTTCGTAGGTCATGGGGGGCTATTTCCGCTACGCCTTTTTCTGGCGCGCCTCGATGTACGCCACCGTCGAGTCCAACGTCGCCAGCTTGGGGTAATCCGCTTCCGGAACCTCGATCTTGTGGCGCTTGCGGAGTTCCATCACGATGTCCAGAAAATCCATGGAATCCAGGTCCAATTGGTCCCGCAGGGGCTCCTTGCCCTGCAGGTCCGGCATCTCGTCCAGACCCGCCACATCCTGAATGATATCCAACACGGCTTTGCGGATTTCCGATTCGGTCACGATTTGTCTCCTGACTCTTCCCGGTGCGAACCGGAAAGGAGCGGGTTAAAAAAATAACGCGGATGCTTGCGCATCCGGTGGGTAATTCAAGTGGGGCTTTGGCCCGAAGGATAAGGCCCTACGTAATACCCTTGACCGCAAATTTTAGGTAACGGGGCGGCTTTTTCAAGTGGAAATGCCATAGGGCCGCGATTATACTGGAGACACTTTTAAATTCGGGGACAGCTGGTGCAATTGTTTTCGCGATGAAAAGCAATTGCGTCAGGTATCCCCGAATTTCAATTACCGCAATTCATCCGCCTTTTCCAACAGCCGCTTGATGTCACCCATCAGCCGCGCCGCCAGGGCTCCGTCGATCGACCGGTGGTCGCAGGACAGGGTCAAACAGGCCACCGACCGCACCGCCACCTCGCCCTTCACCGCCACCACCGCGTCCCGAATCTTCCCCATCGCCAGGATCGCCGCTTCACCCGGATTGACAATCGCGATAAAATTATCGACCTCGAACGCCCCCAGGTACGACACCGAGAATACCCCGCCCGAACAATCCAGCGGGGTCAATTCCCCCCGCTTCGCCTTTTCGGCGAGACCCCGCGTTTCCTCGGCAATCTCACGGAGCGGTTTCCGGTCCGCGTATTTCACCACCGGCACCACCAGGCCGTCGTCCGGCAAGGCCGCCGCGAAACCGATATGCAAATCGTCCCGGGGCACCAATCCCTGCGGAGTGTAAATCGCACTCGCCCGGGGATTCTGCCGAAGGGCCAAGGCCGAGGCCTTTATGGCCATGTCGTTGAAAGTCGCCTTTTCCCGGTTTTTTTTCATCTCCATCCTGAGCGCCAGACAGTTGGTCATGTCCACGCAGGCGGTGAGGTAGAAGCAGGGGATGTGCCGTTTCGACATCGCCATCCGGTCGGCAATCGCCCGGCGCATCACCCCCAGCGGTTCCGGGGGACCGCCCTGATTGTCGATTTCCGACCAGTCGAAGCCGTGGATATCCTCCTCGGTAGGTAGGGGCGCCAGCCTGGATTCGGGCAATGTCTCGTCCGGCGAGTCGGAAATCAGGGCCAGGGCGGAACCGGTCGCAAACCGCGCCCCGGCCGGGACCAGATAGCGCCGGATGACCCCGGCCGTCGGCGAAGGATATTCCTGCACCGCCTTGTCCACTTCGTAGCTGCACAGGGGCGTGCCTTTTTCCACCGCCGCCCCTTCGGCGACCAGCCATTCCACCAAAGCGGGGCGGGGGCTCTGGCCAAGCTCCCCGCGCGAGTCGAAGATGATTTGTCTTATCATTTGCCGGAGTGACCTTATTTGGGATCGTTGGCCGCGGCTCCGCGAAGCGCGGCAAATTGTTTGAAGGCGAGAGGCAGGCGGTCGATGATGTCGCGGGCGATGACGCCGCGGTCGCCGATGTCCCGGGCGGCGAGGTCTCCGGACAAACCGTGGAGATATACCCCGAGTTTGGCCGCCTCGAAGGGGGAGAACCCCTGTCCGACCAGCGAGGCGATTACCCCGCATAGGACATCCCCCGAACCCGCGGTGGACAAGGCGGGATTGCCTGATTCGTTGACGTAAACCTCGGCGCCGTCCGTCACCACCGTGCCGTAGCCCTTCAGGGCGACGACGGCACCGGAATGCTTGGCGTATTTTACCGCAAAGTCGGAACGTTTTTCCTGGATTTGCGTGGTGGTGCGGCCGGTGATGCGGCTCATTTCCCCGGGATGGGGGGTGATGATGGTGGGGCTTTGCCGTTTGCGGATAATCATGTATTCGGTGCCGATGGCGGAGAAGGCGCCGCCGTCGAGGATAAGGGGCGGGAAAATTTCCGGAATCAGGAGCCGCATCAATTCGCCGGTGTCCCCGGCCACCGGAAGGCCCGGGCCCAGCACCACGCAATCCGTCTCCCGCGCCGCCTCGACCAGGATTTCCCGGGCGTCCATGGACGGCGCCCCGGACGGGGTGTCGGGAATCGGCAGGGTCATCACCTCGGGATTCTGCGCTTCGCCTATGACGTTCAGGGCTTTCGGGAGTGCCCACAGCACCACCCCGCACCCCGAACGCAGGCAAGCCAGGCTCGCCATCGCCCCCGACCCCATCATGCCGGCCGAACCGGCAATCACCAGGACGCGTCCGAACGAGCCCTTATGGCTGTCGGGTTTTCGGATAGGGAGGGCGGGCAATTGTTGAAAATTGGTCGGGGGCATAAGCTTGTCTTCCAAGGCCAAGGGCTGAGTCCGAGGTATCACGAATTCATTTCAGTGGGCTTTTCGAGGAAATCGCGCGGTGGCTGTCTCGGTTTCTTCGAAAAGTCCACTTCCAGGACAATATGCATGTCTACCGGATGCATGTCTACCGGGGAATCCTCAGCATTCGGGCCGCCGCCACCGCGGCTCCGAAGCCGTTGTCGATATTTACGACCGTGATGCCCGGCGTGCAACTGTTCAACATCCCCAGTAACGCCGACAAACCGCCCAGGCTCGCCCCATAGCCGACCGAAGTCGGCACCGCCACCACCGGCGCGGCGATCAGTCCTGCCACTACGCTGGGGAGCGCCCCTTCCATGCCGGCCACCGCCAGGACCACCTTCGCCCGGCGGAGTTCATCCACCCGCGCCAGCAAGCGGTGGAGGCCCGCCACCCCGATATCCGCGACCATTTGGCAGGGAATCCCGAGGGAACGGAGGGTAAGCGAGGCCTCTTCGGCGACCGGCAGGTCGGAGGTGCCGGCGAGGGCTATGGCGACCGGCCCCAGATTTTCCTGCAAGGGGGGAATTTTTCCAACCACGGCGGTACCGGAACGAACTCCTGCCAACAGATCCGGCCAACGTTTTTGCAGGGCGGCGAGCGTTTCCGATTCCATTCGGGTAATCAGGGCGTAGCCCTGTTTCTCGACCAGTTTCTCGGCGATGGCGAGCGTTTCCCGGGTGGTTTTCGCCAGGGCGAAAATCGCTTCCGGCGTACCGCATCTTTCCGCCCGCTCCACATCCAAACGCGCCGCCACAAAACCGTCCGCGTCGCGGACGGCGACTTCGGCCGGTTTTTTGCCGCTGTTTTTCGATATCCTTTTTGGAGAATTTTCAGGCATAGGGATTGACCGCTAGGGCTTAACTAGCCCCCCCGGCGTTTTTTCCTGGCCGCGAGTTTGTCATCCATCCGCCTTCTTTCCAATTCCCGCGCCCGATTCCGCCGCCGCTTCCTTTCCTGGACCAGTTCCTCGTTCAAAACCACCCGCACCAAGTAGGCGAACCAGACCGCTGCCACGAAAATCATGGTTATGGTGACGCTTATCCAGGTCATAAAAATATTCATAATAAATCCCGCCACTCCTCTGGCCGCGGCGACCGGAGGTAACCATCGGCTCTATAATACAAACCGATAAAGCCACCGCAACATAAAATCGTCCGGAAAAGCCCCGGCCGGGAAAACCGTTGGTCGCGGCCAAACGATTTGCTATACTGTCTGCCGCCGATTTAACGGCGCCATTACCACCCCAGGGGCGTTTTTTACGCTGGGGGACGCAATTTTCCCGGAGAACAACATGACCATGCGACCCAAACCCGGCAAATATCCTGCCTCCCGCCAAGTCGGCCCAGCGCCCGGCAGAGCGTCGCGCCGGTCCGCCCCCCGGTCCCGGCCGCCGGCGCCGTCGCGTCCACCGCCGCGCCCCGACTCCCTGGCCCCGCGTCTCCAGGTCACCACCCTGTGGGACTTCCCCTCCCAGAACTACGGCGGGCAAAGCCAAGGCGACACCGCCTACGCCGGCGCCACTCCCAGTTACCTCATCTGGAATCTCCTCGAACGTTACACCAAGGAGGGGGATCTGGTGGTCGATCCCATGGCCGGCAGCGGAACCACCCTGGATGTGGCGCGGGAGCTGGGCCGCCGGGCTTTGGGTTATGACGTGTATCCGACCCGTCCGGACATTTTCCGGGTCGACGCCCGGAAACTTCCCCTTGAGGACGGCAAGGCCGCCTTTGTATTTATCGACCCTCCCTACTCCACGCATATAAAATATTCCGACGATCCCCGTTGCATCGGCCGTCTCGACGCCGCCGGCGGGGAATATTACCAGGCGATGGAAATGGTGATCGGGGAAATTTACCGGATTCTTGCCCCGGGTCGGTACATGGGGCTTTACGTAGCGGATTCGTTTGTCAAAGGCAAGGGGTTTTACCCGATTGGTTTTGAACTGTTTTTCCGCTTGCAGCGCCTGTTTATCCCGATCGACATCGTGTCGGTCGTGCGGCATAACAAAACTTTGGAGATGGGGAATTACCGCAAGGCGGCGGATGAAGGCGGGTTTTATTTGCGGGGATTTAATTATTTGTTCATTATGAGGAAGGCGGAGGGGAAGGGTAAAATTGCGGCAAAACCAGTCCTTCCGGATATCCGGCAACTTTAACTTCATGCGGCATTTGCGGATGCGGTTCCCGCAAATGCCGCGTTGTAGAGTTAACCTCCCTTACTCCGCGAACTTCCTTTTAATCTCTTCCGGCAATTCCGGCGTTCCCCCCCGACACGAACACACGAACGAAGCGATTTCCAATGCCATCGCCAATATCTTCTCCTCGTCCCATTCCTTCAATAGTCCCATCATCACCGCCGCCGTAACCGAGTCGCCGGCTCCGATGGTGTCAGCCATCTTCGCCACCGCCGGCGGCTTTTCTTGGATCAGCCGCTCCCGCGTTTGCCACGACGCCCCTTCCGCCCCTTTCGTAACCACCAGGTGCTTTACATTCGGATAGGCCTCGAGCAACTGGATCATCCCGGCGTCGGGGTCCATGGTCCACTGGAACATTTCCGCCAGGGCGGGGAGTTCGTCATGGTTCATTTTGACGACGGTGGCGCGTTGCATGCCCAGGTGAAGGATATCCTTGTCGACAAAGGGAGGGCGGAGATTAATGTCGAAAATCTTGATGGCTTCGGGAGTGATGCTGTCGAGGATCGCGTGGGTGGTGACTTTGCCGCTCTCCTGGCGCTGGGCAAGGGAGCCGAAGTTTATGGCTTTGGCTTTTTCGGCCAAATCTAGCACCGGGCCCGTGACCGGGAGTTTGTCCCAGGCGACGTTTTCGTGGATGACGTAAGTGGCGTTGCCGGCGGCGTCCAGTTTCGCGTCGACGGTGCTGGTGGGGACGTCCGGAAGGGAGACGATAGTGGAGGTGTCGAGGTGCATGGCCTGGAGGCGGTCGAGAATTTCCTTGCCGAGCGGATCGTCGCCGACCGCCGAGACGATGTGGGCGTCGGCCCCGAGCTGGGCGGCATGCCAGGCGACGTTCGAGGGGGCGCCCCCCAACATTTTTCCGTCCGGAAGTACATCCCACAGGATTTCGCCAAGGCTTATGGTCAGGGGGCGTGACATATGGTGCTCCTAGATTAAATGGGAGTGGATGGTTATTGTGACAATCTAGCCGTTCTGCCAGTATAATCCGACCGCCCGGTTATTGAAACAGCATTATTGCAATTCCGGCGACAGTTCGTACAGTTGAAATATGGTCGAATTTTGTCCGGGCCACGTTGCTTCGCCGCCCCTTTACCTTAACCCGAAAGGCAGGTTATGACTGCTTCCGCCCCTGTTACCGTCCCATCCGTCACTGGCAAAAAACGCATCCTCACCGGCGACCGCCCCACCGGGCGCCTCCATCTCGGCCACTACGTGGGGTCGTTGAAGGCCCGGGTCGAACTCCAGCGCAGCTACGACACCACCCTCATTGTCGCCGACCTGCACATGCTCACCACCAAACCCACCCGCGAGGATATCGAACATATTTCCGAAAACGCCCGGGGCCTGGTCCTCGACTACCTCGCCGCCGGCATCGATCCTGACATAACCACCATCTACCTGCAGTCGGCCGTGCGGGAAACGTACGAACTGAACTTGATTCTGGAAATGCTCATCACCGTGAACCGTCTCACCCGGGTGCCGAGTATCAAGGACATGGCCCGGGCCGCGAATTTGTCCGACGAGGAAATGCCCTTCGGCCTCCTCGGCTACCCGGTTCTCCAAGCCGCCGACATCCTCCTCCCCCGCGCGCACCTGGTTCCGGTCGGGAAGGACAATGAATCGCACGTCGAGGTCACGCGGGAGGTGGCCCGGCGCTTCAACCAACTTTACGGCGAGGTGTTCCCGATACCCGACGTCCTCATCGGTGAAGTGCCGACCCTCCTTGGCACTGACGGCCAAGGGAAAATGTCGAAGTCCCTGGGAAACACCATCTACCTTTCGGACGACGAGAAAACCGTCAACAAAAAAGTTCGCGGCATGTACACCGACCCGAAACGCGTCCACGCCCACATTCCCGGCACGGTCGAAGGGAACCCGGTTTTCCAATATCACGACGCCTTCAATCCCGATAAGGCCCAGGTCGAGGACTTCAAAAAGCGCTACCGCGAAGGGAATATCGGCGACGTCGAAATCAAGGACGCGCTGGCGCAGGCGATCAACCATTTCCTCGCCCCGATGCGGGAACGTTACGCCCGGTTCGAGGCCGACACCGGCTTCGTCGACCAGGTGATTATCGACGGCACCGAGAAAATGCGGGCCACCGCCGCCGCGACCATGAAGGAAGTGAAGTCGGCGATGGGCCTGTCCGGCGCCTTCAACCGCATCTCCCGGGCGGCGGAGAAAAGGCGCAAAAAACAGGGGTGAAAGCGGCCTTGAACAGGCCATCGCCATACGGTATTCTATGGGTATGGGCGGATGAACGACCGGTCCGGAAAACCAGGAGGCAAACGACCATGCGCATGAGTATCGATATTGACGAGGAGTTGATGAAAAAAGCCAAGGAAGTCACCGGTATCAAAACCATGAAAGGCGTGGTCGCGGAGGCGTTGAAGGTTTATATCGATAACCACTCGGGAAAAAGCCTGGCGGATTTTCTCGAAAAGTATCCCCAATACCATTTGAAGGGCGGCAAGGTTCCCAAAAAAGGAAAATAACCATGCGCATGAGTATCGATATCGATGATGAGACACTGAAGGAAGCTATGGGATTTTCCCAAATCAAGACCAAGAATGAGGTTGTGGTGCAGGCGGTAAAGGAGTTAATCTCCATCCGTACGCAAAAGGACATACTGAGACTTCGCGGCAAGATCCATTTTGCCGACGATTATGTGTACAAGTCATGAGGAGAGGTAAATAATGGTACTGGTGGACACCTCCGTCATTATAGATTTCCTAAGGAGAAGTCGTAATTTCAAGTCGGAGATTTTTGGCAAATTGGTTAATGATAACCGTCCTTTCGCCATTTCTGCCTTCACCCACATGGAGGTGTTGCAAGGAGCGCGGAATAATCAGGATTATGATCGATTGAAAGCGTACCTTGACCAGCTCGAAGTTTACTACCCCTACGATGACATAAATACCTACGAAAAAGCTGCCAAGATTTATACGGAACTACGTCGCAAGGGAAAAACCATCCGGAGTCCGATTGACCTGTTGAAAGCCATAACGGCAGTCGACAACGGTTTTCAACTACTTCACAACGACCACGATTTCGACGTGATCGCGGGTGCTATGCCTGAACTTGTATCCCTAAACGCATAGGGGTTCGTAATTGTTCCCCAAACGCGACAATTGGACTTAGACAAGGAAATCCCCTCATGTGCGGAATAGTCGGCGTAGTCGGTTTGCCTAATGCCATCCAGGTGGTGGTGGAAGGCCTGCACACCCTTGAATACCGCGGCTACGACTCGGCCGGGATCGTCTGGCCCGAACTCGGCGCCTTTACCCTCTGCCGCGCGCCGGGGCGGGTCGCGGATTTGGAAAAACTCCTTGAGGGACAACGTTCCCCGGCGATCGAGTCCGCCATGGGCCACACCCGCTGGGCCACCCACGGCCCGCCATCCGAGAAAAACGCCCATCCGCAACTTTCCCACGATCGGCGCATCGCCGTGGTTCATAACGGCATCATCGACAATTTCTCCAAACTGAAGGAGGACCTGGTCCGCGCCGGCGTTCCCTTCCACTCCGACACCGACACCGAAGTCGTCGCCAATTGCATCGCCGAACGCTACCGGAACGGCAACCTCCTCGAAGCGGTCGAGCAAACTATCGCCCTCCTGGAAGGGACCTTCGCCCTGGCCATCATGGCTTGCGATCAACCCAGCCTCATGGTCGCCGCGCGCCGGGGCTCCCCCCTCGCCGTGGGCTTCGGGGACGGCTTCCACATGCTCGCCTCCGACGCCATCCCGATTTCCCCCCATACCCGCCGGGTCTGTTTTCTCGATGACGACCAGGTCGCGCAAATCACCCCCTATTCCTGCGAAATCCGCAAACAGGGCGCGGCCGTCCCCTTCCAATGCATCGAGGTCACCTGGTCGGCCGAAGCGGCCCAGAAGGATGGCTTCGCGCACTATATGCTGAAGGAAATTTACGAGCAGCCGACGGTCCTGGAAAACATGTTCCGGAACCGCCTTCGCCTGCCGCCCTCGGTCGACGCCGACCCCGAATTCGTTACGGACGGCATCGACTTCCCGGCGGATTACTTCAAACACATCAGCCGCATCGTCATGCTGGGGCAGGGGACCGCCTACAATGCCTGCATGGTCGGGCGAAACATGATTGAACGCACCACCAACATCCCCAGTTACCCCGAATACGCCGCCGACTTCCGTTACCGCGACCCCATCCTCGATCCCTCGGTCCTGGTCATCGCCGTCACCCAATCGGGGGAAACGATGGACACCCTGGCGGCGGTCCGCCTGGCCCGGGAGGCCGGCTGCAGGGTGATTAGCCTGGTGAACGTGGTCGGCAGCTCCATCGCCCGCGAGTCGGACGGGGTTTTCTACTTGAATTGCGGGCCGGAAATCGGCGTTGCCAGCACCAAAGCGTTCACCGCCATGATCGCGGGACTGTACTTCGTGGCGCTCCGGATGGGCCAGCTGCGGGAAAGCATCGATCGCGCCGAACTGCGGCGCCGGGTGCGGGATCTCCTGGGTATCGGCTACCGGCTGCAAGGGGTGTTGGCGTTGGATCCGGAAATCCGCCGCCTGGCCGTGAAATACATGCACGCGGCGAACTTCCTGTTTCTCGGCCGGGGGACGGGATGGCCGCTCGCCATGGAGGGGGCGCTCAAGCTGAAGGAG
This sequence comes from Planctomycetota bacterium, assembly GCA_031548865.1. Classification (GTDB taxonomy): domain Bacteria; phylum Planctomycetota; class SZUA-567; order SZUA-567; family SZUA-567; genus JAJBSZ01. Next base: position 1,931 of record JAVBQR010000141.1, on the reverse strand, counting down.
GTGAGTTATATCCACGCCGAAGGCTACGACGCCGCCGAAATGAAACACGGCCCCATCGCCCTGGTCGACGAAAACATGCCGGTTCTGGCGATTGCCTTGCAGGGCCGGCGTTACGACAAACTCCTCGGGAACATCCAGGAAATCAAGGCGCGGAAGGGGAAGGTCATCGCTATCGCGAGTCTCGGCGACAAGCGGATAGGCCAGCTAGCCGACGACGTGATCTACATCAAGGCCGAGTCGGGGATCATGAACTCGATCTGCTGCGCGGTACCCTTGCAACTGTTATCGTACCACATCGCGGTGGCGCGCGGCTGCGACGTGGACAAGCCGAAAAATCTGGCTAAAAGCGTAACGGTGGAGTGAGGAAATGCGCCTCGATCTCCTCACCCTTTTCCCCAATTTGTTCTCCGGTTTCCTCTCGGAGTCGATCCCGAAGATCGCCCAGGAAAAAGGCAGCGTCGCAATCCACGTCCACAACATCCGCGACTGGTCCCTGAACAAGCACGGCAAGGTCGACGACCGTCCTTTCGGCGGCGGGCCCGGCATGGTCATGGCCTGCCAGCCGCTGGTGGACTCTGTCGAGGCGGTGCGGGGCATGGACGCGGCGGCGGGGCGGCTGATATTTCTGACCCCGGAAGGACGCCGCTTCAACCAGGCGGTGGCGCAGGAATTGGCCGGGGAAAAGCGGCTACTATTGGTTTGCGGCCGCTACGAAGGGTTTGACGAACGCATTTTCGATATCCTCGAACCGGAACGTTTGTCCCTCGGCGACTTCATCCTGTCGGGCGGCGAAGTGGCGGCGATGGCGGTCGCGGACGCGGTGGTGCGCCTCTTGCCGGACGTCCTTGGTTCAGCCGCGTCGGCGGCGGCGGATTCGTTTTCGCCCGGTTCCCACGGCCTGCTCGACTATCCGCATTACACCCAGCCGGCGGATTTCCGCGGCCTCGCGGTTCCGGAAGTGCTCCGGAGCGGCAACCACGCCCGCATCGATGCCTGGCGGCGGGAGCGGGCGCTCGAGAAAACGCGACGGTACCGGGAGGATTTGCTTGGGGGGAAGGACGCCGCGTGGTAATGGGCAGCAAGGAGCGGGTGTCTGCGGCTGGCTGGCCTAATACCGGGGACATGATGTTTACTGAACTTTTGCAAAGTGGCGATTTAACCGCCAATCGCCACTTTGCAAAAATCGTTTTTGCCCGGATTTCAAGGGTTTTTGATTTTACAAAATCGCCATTCGGCGGTTTGAATGGTGATTTTGCAAAAGTCCAGATGTTTAATTACCCAAACCGCCGGGCAATTAAACATCATGTCCCCGGTATTCTCGCGTCTTTAACATGTTATCCTTTGTTCAGCGCTATTCGGTCCATGCCCAACCTCCATTCTTCCCTAAAAGAAAAGAATGGAAATCCCGGCGGATCCTTACCCGAGGCCCAAAGGGCGATTTTTTTGGGGTAAGGTGGTCAGTCAAACCCCGGCGTGCTCTAGGATGGCCTAACTACCCGCCTTCTTCTCCTCCGCGACCCGTTAAATCGCACTGGCACGCCTTAAGAAATTCCCTGTGGACCCCGCATGACCGGGATTTCCATTCGGGCAACGCAATCGCTTGCTCTGCGCAGAGCACTACTTCTGATTATGGGTTATAGCCGCGTTCAGGCAGGGCAAGATAAAATTTTGGAAAAATTTTCGAAATGGCGCTGAAATAAGGACAACCTAGGGAAAACGTGAGGATTATGGGGACATGATGTTTAATTATCCGGCGGTTTGGATAGTAAAATTTCGTGTCCCCGTAATCCGGCCACAGGTCGTCGGTAACGTCGAGGCAAGGGAACGGCGGCTCCGGACCCTGTAACGCCGCGCCCCTCTCCACACGTCATTCCGGCGTCGCAAACGGGTGCTGCACCCCCAACGGGTAGTTTCGCCGGAATCCAGAGGGT
>JAVBQR010000083.1:0-75096 GCA_031548865.1 Planctomycetota bacterium | reverse complement strand
CTGGTCAAAGCTCAAATTCTCTATCGCCAACCTCTATGAAGCAACCACGCTTTGGAGAGCCGTGTGCGGGAAAACCGCAAGCACGGTTCGGAGGGAGGGGAGGGCTACCGCGCCCTTCCCTACCCCTATCGTGTGGGGAGGGGTGCGGCGTTACAGAGCCCGGAGCCGCCGTTCCCTTGCCTAGCCGTTACCGCTGACGTGTGGGGAGAGGTGAGGCGTGACAGGGTGCGGATTGACGTAACAGAGTTGAGATGCGCCCTTGGGAAAACGCGATGCCGTCTACGTAATCCCCTCTGGATTCCGGCGAAACCGCCCGTTGGGGGTGCAGCTACCGTTTGCAACGCCGGAATGACGTGTGGGGAGGGGTGCGGCGTTACAGAGCCCGGAGCCGCCGTTCCCTTGCCTAGCCGTTATTCTCCCTGTATTCTCACGTTTTCAATGGGGTGTCCTTATTTCGGCGGCATTCTTTTGTGTCCCCGTAATCCGGCCGGGAAAAAAACATTTTTTCCCTGCCCTTCCGCCAGTAAAATGGTGGATCGTCGTTACCGGTCCACCCGCCGACTCCAGAGAAAGGCACCAGTCATGAACGGTCTCGCCATACTCGCCGTCTCCAGCGTCTGTTTTGTCCTCGCCTATCTGCTCTACGGGCGAAGCCTGGCCAGGAAATGGGGACTAAACCCGAAACATCCCACCCCGGCCCACACCCTGAACGACGGCATCGACTACGTCCCGGCCAAACGTTCCGTCGTCTTTGGCCACCAGTTCGCCTCCATCGCCGGCGCCGGACCCATCAACGGACCCATCATCGCCGCCATGTTCGGCTGGCTTCCCGTTCTCCTTTGGATAATCCTCGGCGGCATCTTCATCGGGGCGGTGCAGGATTTCGCCGCCATGTACGCCTCGGTGAAAAACCAGGGAAAGACCATCGGCTACATCATCGAGGTTTACGTGGGGAAAACCGGGAAACGCCTCTTCCTCGCCTTTACCTGGCTCTTCTCCATCCTGGTCGTCGCCGCCTTCGCCGACATAGTCGCCGTCACCTTCAACGGCTTCAAGGCGGACGGAAACCTCGACAACGCCAACGCCTCGGTCGCCACCACCTCCATCCTCTTCATGATAGCCGCCGTCGGCCTGGGCTATTATTTACGCCGCCGCAACCCCAGCGGCTACACTTCCGGAGCCGTCGCCGTCGCCCTTCTCGTCGTCTGCATCGCGCTCGGCCTATATTTCCCCCTCCACCTCCATAAGGCACCCTGGCTATATTTCGTCTTCGCCTACATCTTCGCCGCCTCGGTCGCCCCGGTCTGGGCCCTCCTGCAACCGCGCGACTACCTGAATTCCTTCCTCCTCATCATCATGATTGCCGCCGCCTTCGTCGGGGTCGTTTACGCCAATCCGGACATGAACCTCGCCGCCTTCACCGGCTTCGAGGTGAACGGCATCCCCCTCTTCCCCATCCTTTTCGTGACCGTCGCCTGCGGCGCCGTCTCCGGCTTCCACGCCCTGGTCTCTTCCGGCACCGCCTCGAAACAGGTCGACAACGAGCGGGACATCCTGCCGATTTCCTTCGGCGGCATGCTGGTCGAATGCCTCCTCGCCGTCCTCGCCCTGGTCACGGTCGGTTCGCTCGCGGTCGGCGGGGTTTTACCGAAAGGATCCCCCCCGGCCATTTTCGCCAGCGGCGTGGCGAATTTCCTCACCGGCCTGGGCCTCCCGCGAGACACGGTCTACACCCTCATCACCCTCTCGGTATCCGCCTTCGCCCTCACTTCCCTCGACTCGGTCGCCCGGGTCGGGCGCCTCGCCTTCCAGGAAATGTTCCTCAGCGCCGACGCGGACGAAAAACCCGGCGCCGCCGCCGGCTTTTTGGCGAACCGCTACGTCGCCACCGCCCTCACCCTGTTCCTCAGCTACCTCCTCGCCCTCCGGGGCTACGCGGACATTTGGCCGCTGTTCGGTTCCGCCAACCAGCTCCTGGGCGCCCTGGCCCTGATCGCCTGCGCGGTATTCCTCAAACACACCCGCCGCGAGGGCTGGATGCTTTACGTGCCGATGCTGGTGATGCTCATGGTTACCTTCTCGGCCCTACTGATGACCATCGTGAAACTGCTCGGCAGGCTCAACCGCGACGGCGGCTTCAGCCTCGCCGGCGACGGCCTGCAGCTGGTGTTCGCGGTGATTCTCCTCGGCCTCGGAGTACTCGTCGCCGCGGCGGGCATCAACCGCCTACGCTTCGGCAAGCCGGGGGACGAAGAAATCGGGGTGCCGGCAAAATGAACCGGACGCCCGAGTCCCGCCGGGCCGCTACGCTTCCGGCGATTTTCCTGGCCGGACTATTCCTGGCCCTGTATTTTTTCGCAGCCGCCGGCCTGGCCGTCGACCTCTTCCATCCGAATGCGGATCCGGATACGGAACCGTCGCCCGGACTCGAAGCCGAAGCGGAGGCGGAAGACCGCGACCCCGGCCTCGTCGCCGACCCGCTGGTTCATGAAATCAGCCGCGAGCGGCCCGAGGTCCTCATACGCCTGCCGCTGGTCCGGCAGGCGCGGGACAACACCTGCGGCGTCGCCTGCGTGCAGTCGCTCCTGCGTTACGCCGGACCCGAGTTCGATCTCCGCGAAGAACTCCTCATCCCCAAATTGGGGACGGACGACTCCGGCACGCCTATCGACGGCATGGTGAATTTCCTCAATCGGGTGCGGCTGCGCGATGGGACGGGGGGAGAAGGGGTGGGGAACCAGGGTGAACCGGTTTTGCAGGCCGAGTTCGCCGAAAACCTGAGCGTAGAAGATCTATGCCGCCGCATCGACCTCGGCCAGCCGGTGATTTGCTTCCTTCAGGCCTGGGACGATAACCCCGACGGCCAGTACGAAATCAGCCGCGACTACGCGCGGATTTGGGCGTCCGGGCATTACGCGATTGCCGTCGGTTACGACGCGCGGCGGATTTATTTCATGGATCCCTCGACCATGGGAACCTATACCTACATCCCCCGGGATGAACTCCCCGCCCGCTGGCACGGCGTCGGCGACATCACGGAAGAGGGCATCGAACGTCTCGAACATTCCGGTATCATCGTGACCATCCCCAACCCGCGTTACGCGCCGGAAGAATTTTACAAAATCCTCTGAAAACAGCCGCGGCAGGGAAGACATTTGAAAACCGCCGGCTAATTTCTACAATAAGGGTTTGTATTTCAGTCGGCTTTTTTGCACAGGAAATCGAGCGGCGGTTTGGCTCGATTTCTTTTGAAAAACAACTTTCAACCAATTCCGAAAAAAAACCGCGAGGGACGCCCTTGGAACCATCAGAAGCCGATTCCGGATTCAGCCATTTCCGCACCACCGCCTGGTCCATCGTCCTCGGCGCGCAGAACGCTGAAGGCGGGCGCGACAGCCGGGAGAACTGCCTCGCCTTCCTGTGCCGGAACTACTGGAAACCGGTCTACTACTATATCCGCCGCCGCGGGCTCTCGCACGACGACGCCATCGACATGACCCAGGAATATTTCGCCACCTTCCTGGAAAAGGACTTCGTCGCCATCGCCGACCGCGAACGCGGCCGCTTCCGCACCTTCGTCCTGGTCACGGCCAACCGCTTCCTCTCCAAGCAGCTCGCCCGCAAGGCCAGGAAGGAAGCCGCCCTGTCCCTCAATTTCATCACCTCCGACGCCGAAGGCCGGGAGATTTACCTCCCCGAACTCGCCACCGGCGAAACGGCCGAGGACGATTTCAACCGCCGCTGGGCCCTCTCCATCCTCGAAGGCACCCTGGAACGCATGGCCCGCGAATGTTCCGAAGGCCGGCGCAAACTCTATTACCTGGCCTTCCGGCGCTATATCGACGCCTCCACGGACGTCCAGCCGCCGAGCTACCGCGACATCGGCGAAGAACTGGGGGTGTCGGAAATCGACGTGACCAACTTCCTGCACCGGGGCCGGAACATTTTCCACAAGCTGCTCCGCAGCGAAATCCGCGAACTGGTGTCGTCGGACGCCGAGATCGAGGCGGAAATCGAAGCGCTCAAGGATTACTTACGGAAATAGCCGGAGTTAGGCAAATCCCAATGGAGTAGCCATGCCGATACCGATTGGAATCAGCCACCTGGAAAGCGTGACCGTCGACGCCGGGAATGTTGCCACGGCGGTGGGAAGCGGTGCGGTCGAGGTTTTCGCCACCCCGATGCTGGTGGCCTTGATGGAAGCCGCCGCCAGCCGCTGCCTGGATAATTATCTGGAACCGGGAACGGTGACGGTGGGAACGGACCTCAACATCCAGCACAGCGCCGCCACGCCCGTGGGCATGAAAGTCACCGCCACGGCGACGGTGACCGGAGTGGATCGCCGGCTGGTCCATTTCGCGGTAGCGGCGCGGGACGACGCCGGGGAAGTGGGCCGGGGCACCCACACCCGCTGCATCGTCGACCGGGAAAAATTCCTGGCGAAAGCCAGGGCTAAAAATAACCCGGACCGGGCCAATTAGGAATCATCCTCCATCCCCAGCCCGCGCGCCGCCGCGCGCCAGGCGAGCAGGAACAATCCCGACAACAGCAGGTAAACCGCCCCGGCCATGACAAGCGGCAGGGCGCTGTGCAAATTTCGCTGCCGCAACAGATCCGCCGCGCGGGTGAGGTCGACGATTTCCAGGTAGCCGACCACGGAAGTGGCTTGCAAAACCAGCAGGATCACCTCGCGAACGGAGGGTAGGAGTTCCACCGCCAATCGCGGCGGGGGAACAATCCGGACGGTACCCCGCCGGTCGGATTCCAGGAGCTCGGCGGCGCGAATCTCCCCCCGGCGAATTTTCCGTACCGACCCCCGGACGGCCGAGGTAAGGTGGGCGCCGCTGACCAGGGTGATGCAGGCCAGGGCCGGAAGCAGGCTGGCGCGCTCCGCTTCGGGAGTGAAAAAATAATACGCCGCCAACAAAAGTATCAGCACGGGAACGCCGTTAAAAACGAATACAAAGCCCCGGACCGGCAATCCCGCGAAGCGGCCGCAACAACGCTCCAGCCACATCAGGCCGGCCGCGACGATGCCGCCGAGGATAAGCGAGCCGATGGTGAGAACCAGCGTGACCTTCAACCCGGACAGGAAAAGCCTGATGCCGTCCCCGCGCATGAACAGGCGCTGGAAATCGTCCACCGCCCGCGACCATTGACCGCCTTCCGGCTTTTTCGGCATAATCCCGTTGTCCCGCCGCAAAATGCACAGTTCCGCCCCGCCCACATAATAGGGAACCGTAAAGGCCAGGCGTTCCTTTTCCGCCGCGCCCAGATTCATGGGATCGGCCGCGAAATCAACCTCCCCCGCCACCAGCGCCGTCACCAGGCTTTCCGCGTCCGGAAGCTCGACCGTCCTCAGGGCGGCGCCGACGTGGCTGGCGAAACGTTTGGCGAATTCCAGTTCGAAGCCGCGATCTTCCTCGCTTTTTCGGGGCGACTTCGCCAGCGTGCCGTAAAGCAGCTGCCGGGGACCGTCCGCGGGCACGATCTCCTGAATCGACGCCAGAACCGGCAGGTCGAGCCAGCGGGCGATCATGTCGCCGTAGGTGCCGTCGAGGCGGATGAGGCCGAGGAAGCTGTCGAGTTCGTTAGCCAGGACGCGGTTCTGGGGCGATACCGCGAAGCCGTAGCGCTCGGTGGTCAGCATGGGATAAAGTTCGATCAGCTCGGGATACTCGCCAATCAGGCGGCGGATGGCGGAGTCGTTGGCAATCATGGCCTCGACCTCGCCGGTTTTCACCGCCGCCACGCAATCCATGAGGGAAGGGTAGGGGACGGCCTGCGCTTCGGGGAGGGTGAGGGCGAGGACCAGGTCGAAGTCGGACTTTTCCGCGAAGGCGATCCTGCGCCGGTTGAATTCGCGCATGTCGAAGGCGCGGGCGACGCGTTCCCCTTCGGAGGGGCTTTTCACGCAGATGACTCCGCCGCTCTGGAAATATGAATCGGAAAAGGCGACGCGGCGTTTCCTTTCCGGGGTCATGGCGAAGATGTTCCCGCCCAACTCGACCGTTCCCGCCTCGACGGCGGGAATGATATCGGCGAAATTCATGGTCACGATGCGGAGGGTTTTGCCGATGGAGCGGGCGAAGCGTTTGGCGAGCTCGATGTCGAAGCCGACCAGCAGGCCGTCGTGCATGTAGGAGAAGACGTCGACATTACCGGAAGTGGCGAAGACGAGTTCGCCGTTGGGGCAGTCCGTTTCGATGTCCGGCGGAACGGGGGTGATGTCCGCTTCCAGCCAGCGGTGCAGCATGTCGTCGTAGGTTTTGTCGTGCTTGATTTTCCGCAGGTAACTGTTCAGTTCCTCCCTGAGGCGCTGATTGCCGTGGTTCATCACGAAGCCGCAGGTAAAGCTGATCAGGCGCGGTTTCAGGATGCGAATCCTGCCGTTCACGGTCCGGCGGCGGATGGCGATCGTCTCCGGGGCGAGAATCGCCTTGACCAGATCCTTTTCCAGCGCGGCAAAGACTTCATCCATGTCGGCGAAGCGGACCGTGATGGCGTCCGGCAGGTGTTCCCGGGCGATTTCCTCATAAATCGTCCCGTTCATGATGCCCAGCTTTTGTCCGGCGTAATCGGTTTTTCGCACAATGCCCACCATCGCCGGCGCCGACATGGTTCTTGCCGGCGCTTCCCCGGCATAGGCCGGAGCTTCCAGGGCGAGGGCGGAGGTAAGAGTCGCCGCCAGAAGCGGCATGAGGGCGAAAAGGAAAGAGGGCATAAGTTCCGGTTTATCCCCTTTCTCCCGCTATCCGATTCCCAATAATCGCGCCAGAAACGCTTTCCGTTGCATTCCCATGCCGTCGTGCTGGCAGAGTTCGTGGCAGCAGCAGCAGCGGATGCAGAGTTTTTCGTCAATGCGGGCTTTGCCGTTTTGCATGCGGATGGCGCCGGCGGGACAGATTTCCCGGCAGTAGCCGCAGCCGATGCAGGCAGGCTTCACCGCCGGTTTGGGGGCGAGGCCGTTCCGGAGCCAGGCGGCGAGCCGGGGCAGGCGGCGTTCAATAAAGCCTCCGTGCATCTGCAGGGTCACCAGTTCCGGTATATCCCAGTCCCGGGGGCGGAGCATGGGGGCAGCGGGACCGTGCCAACGGAAATGCTCCCAGGCGCCCTGGTCCGGACTGTTTTCCTTGGCGTCCGCAAGGGTGAAAAGGAGGGAACGCTCGAGGCCCAGGACGTCCATGACGGCGGCGTCGAGGGACCAGGGGTCGTCCGAGGCGGCCAGGAACCCGACCGGCCGCGCCCGGCCGGCGGTCGGGCCGAGGCCGTCCATCCCCACCACCGCGTCGAGGATGGACAGACCCGGGCGGACCGCGCGGGCGATGTCATTAAGCATGCGCGCGAAGAATTTCCGATCCTTTCCGGCCCGGTAGTGCCACTGCAGCTTCCGCGCCCCGACCACGGCGCCAAACATGTTTTTGACCGCCAACGACATTAACATCTGGCCGTGGGTTTTCATCTTCGGCAGATTGACTATCACGTCCGCGTCCAACAGTTCCCTGGCCAGCTCCAGCCGGACAAAGGTGCGGTCGTCCCGAATCTGCGGAGTGGAGGTGAATTCGACCAGTTCCGCCCCTTCCTTCTCGACCACCGCGAGGATGCCGCAATTATTCGCAGCCGTGCGGGCGCTCCCGTAACCGGGTGAATCGCCGACCCCGAGCCAGGCCGCGCCGGCTTCCTTGGCAAGAATCAGTACGGCGCGCACCAGGGCCGGATGGGTGTTGATGCCGGTCTCCGCCTTACGGCCAAAAACCAGGTTCGGCTTCACCATGACCCGCGCACCCTTGGGGACGAATTTCCCCATTCCCCCCAGCGGCGCCAGCGCCACGCGCACGGCCGCGAGAATCCCGTCCGGATCGTAGTCGGTCTGTTCGACAAAGGAAACGCCGGGGCCGGCCGTTTGCGGCAAGTGTTCACTCATCATGGGAGGGAGGCTTGTTCTCCAAACCCGCACCCGGGCCGCCGTCCTTGGGATCGCTTGCGTACTCGGCGATGAGTTCCGGAACGTCCTTGGAATACTCGATTAGGCTCCAGTAGGTCACCACCACGGTATATACCGCCATCCAGAAGACAAAGGAGCAGAGGAAGCTTTCACTGATCGGGGAGCCGCCGGGCGAGTGGGCGGTTTGCCAGTCGCGGATGAACACGAACAGGAAAAAGGCAGCGGTAACCAGGCTTTGGGTGAACATCTTGATTTTGCCGGAGCGTTTCGCCGGCATGGCGTGACCCTTGAGGGCGGCGTAGCGGCGGAGGATTTGGATGGCGATTTCCCGATAGAGAACCAGCATCGGGAACCAGATGGAAACGTACGCTCCGAAACGGAGGCAATCGGCCAGGCTGAACAGGAGGGTCATGAAAAAAGTGCTGTCCGCCACCGGATCCATGATTTTACCGAAGTTCGTCACCTCTTTCCTGGCCCGGGCGACCATGCCGTCGAAGAGATCGGTTAGAAGGGTGATTGTAAGGATGACGAGTATCGCCAGCGAGGTTTTCCAGGCGGCGGGGTAATAGGCGGGATCGCGGAGATTTTGCACCAGAATCAGCATGACCGGCGCGAAGACGAAGCGGGAAAGGGTGAGGACATTGGGGAGATTGAAAAGCGGCAAACGTTCTTTCGGCATGACGCGGCTCTTCCTGGTCGATTCAGATGCGGCCAATGTGGGAAATTCGCACGTTTTTCTTGAACTAACAAGCCTACCACAAAGCGGGGGAAAGTCAACCTCCACGCGGTAAAGTGCTAACTTCTCCGCATTCCCCCGACAATCTCGCTTCCCCCAGCCCGCAAAGCGGCCAACAGCGCCTCAATGTCGCCGGCCAGCGGCGCCCGAATCCGCATCTCCCGGCGGTCCGCCGGATGCCGAAATATCAACTCCGCCGCGTGCAAGGCATAACGTTCCAGCAGAACCGGCGCGCCACCGGCCCCGACCTCCAGCCGGTAACCCCCGCCGTAACGTCCGTCTCCGGCCAGCGGATGCCCCAGCGCCTGCATATGCACCCGCAATTGATGCTGCCGCCCGGTAATCGGCCGCAGTTTGACCAGACTGAACCCCTGGGGGAACCGTTCCAGCACTTCGAAAATAGTCCGCGATTCCTTACCCAATGCGTCGTGGCGCACCATCATGTTGCAGTGATCCCGGCCCGCCTTGTCCTCCGGACCAATCGGCAAATCCACCTCCCCGCCGTCCTCTTCGACTATCCCCCGGCACAGGGCCAGGTAAGTTTTCGCCGGGATCCTCGCCTCGAAATCCTCCTGCAAAATCCGTTTCGACCGCGTGTTCTTGGTGGCCAATATCACCCCCGAGGTGAATTGATCCAGCCTATTCGCCAGATTCACCGACTCGCCTATCGGCAAAACCTCCTTGTATCGCCAATACAGCGCGTTCAACAACGTGTCGTGGCGGTGTTTGCCGACCGGGTGCACAATCAGCCCCGCCTGCTTGTTCACGGCGATGACCTCGCCGTCCTCATATATGATGTCCAGGGGAATCGACCGACCCGCCTCCGCCGCCCCGCCCTCCGGTTCGCGGCAGCGCACCAGCACCCGGTCACCGGCCATAACCCGCCAATTGCTCGGCCGCGCTTCCCCGTTCACTTCCACCCGGCCCTCGCCAATCCGCAATTGGATGCGCGTCCTGCTCATCGAAGGTAACATGGCCTTGATGAACTTGTCGAGGCGTTCGCGGTCATAAAGCGGGTCGACCGCATACTCCAAATCAAACGGTTTGGCCGGATCTATGGCCATGCCGTCGGCTCCGGAGCCTCCTCGGGACGGAAGTCGACCTTGCCGAAGGCGTACAGCACCCCACCAACCACTCCGATAAGCAAATTCGACAAGCGGAACAACAGCATCAGCATCACCCCCGCCTGGGCGTTGTCCACCCCGGGACTAGCCAAATTCAACAAAGCCGCCATCGCCAATTCGCCCTGGCCGACCCCCCCGGGAGCGCCGGGAATGCCGTTGATGGTCATCACCATCGGCACAATCAGCAGGTACCCCAAAGGCGGCACCCCCTGCACCTCCAACGCCGCGCCGAAGGTCTGGCACGACGCCACGCAGGCGATATGGGCGAGGAAACCGTACAGCAGGGCCAGCGGCAGTGTAGCCGGGCTTTTCACGTTGGTCGCGACCATGGCGTTCAGACGGCTAAGCCGGCCGAACCTGGGTTCGTCGGTATTTTCCTCTGCCCGGACCTGCCTGAGCTGCTTCCGGTGAAAACGCCCGGCCAGCCAGAGGTATATCACCAGCACCAGGCAAATTGCCCCCACCACCTCGATAAAGGGGATCATTTTGGACAGGGTACGGTTGGACCGGAAAAACTCGTAGTCGAGCATCATGCCAATCACCACCACGAAAATCAGGGCGGGTAGACCAAGCAGGCGGTCCAGGGTAATCGAGGCGATGGCGGCACCCAGTTTCGCGCGGGCGCCCTGCTTGATGGCGAAGATCCGGTAGGCGTCGCCGCCGGTCGAGCCGGGGAGAATCATGTTGAAGAAGTTCCCGGTCAGGCACATTTTTAAAACATTGCGGCCGCTGATGCGGATCCCCGAGTCATTGAGAAGCCGCCTAGTCCTCAAGGCGCCCCAGAACGGCTGGGTAAAGGAAATGGCAATCCCCAGTAAAACCAGCGGCCAATGCCGGACAATCTTCAGCAGGGCCTGCCGGTCCGGGCGCAGGCTGGGGTTGTTGAGGACAAAAGCCAGCAGGCCCAGGGCAAAACAAATACGGTGGATATGCCAGGAATTCTTCCTCTTCAGCACCCAGTGGGCGCAACCGGGAACCAGGCTGATGCCGACAAATAGGCAGAACCGGGCCAGCGTGCCGTCCGGTTTGGCGACGAAAATGTAGACCAGCGCCAACAACGCCAACACCCCCAGAGGGATCCATTCCCATTGCGAAGGCTTTTGCCGCATCAAAATGGTGTTGCGGCTTTTGATGATGGTTATGGTTTTAGCGAGGGTGTTTTTGCGGATCGATTCCGAGAGTGCAAGCAAACGGGTGGAGATGCGGGCGCCGCGATTGGAAGTTTTGGTCTCGCCCGAGTCGGCTGTCGCGATGACCTGGGTGGCGCGGCCGGAACCCCGCTTCGCCTTTTCCGTTTCGTCGTCGACGCTTTCCGTAAGCTGGTCGAGGCGGTTGGAAATGTCCGTGCCAAGCTTCCGCTTGGGAACCATGACCGAGGTAGACTTTTTCGCCGAGGCGGTTTTCTCCGACAAATCCTCAAGCGAATCGAACAGATCGTCCATTTCGGGTTCGGGAACGGGCGTCGGTGCCGGGGTTGAGGTGGAATGAGTCATGATTCTTCCGTATGCGTTTTTCCTGGATCGGAAATGCTGCTTGTTTATTTCAGGTTTGCCTTGAATTCTTCAATGGAGGTGCATTCCATAGCCAAAGATATCCAGGAATCAAGAATAACCAAATCCGAACAACCTTTCACTGTTTGGACAATCGAAGGGGGGACTGTACCAAAACGAAATACCAAGAAATTAAGAATTGATTCAACTTTCCCTTCCGCCTTTCCTTCCGCCTTCCCTTCAGCCTTCCCTGCTTCCCAAAGCCTGTCCGCAGTGGTGGTAGCCATGATTTTCGCCTCCTTTTCGGCAACAATTTTTCTAAACGCCCGGGTGAAAACTGCCAGCGGATTGGAAAAATCGAATTGCGTCGCCGCGTAACGGACCAGCGCCATTGTCCAATCCCTGACCCGGTGGTCGTTCTTCGCTTCGGCGATAGTATCGGTAATCAGGTCGAAACGCCGATCGATTTCACCTTTTCCCGCCGCCTGCAACGCCAGCAGGAGCGCCCGCAAAGGGGGGGGGCCTTTAATTGTATCTGTTGGCATCGCGGTCAAATCGATCAGGGTGGTGGGAAAATGCAGAATTTTCGCATCAATTCCCGGCACGCTTTGGATCAAGTCCGGCATGGATCGGAAACCGTTCCAGGCGCTTTTCCCGTGGTAAAGTATAACCGCCACCGGATAGGGCAGAATGCGGCCAGCATCGGCAGGGCAGGTGGAATTCGCCCGTTTTTCGTAGGCGTCGACAATATAACGCAGTAAACGCAGGCTAATCAGCCGGTCCTTGCCGGACTGGTGTTCCAAAAAGATAAACACCTCCGATTCCCGGTCGCTGTCCTTGAAATTCGTAATAAAGCGTAAATCGCCGATGCTTTCGGAAAGGGCCGGATTCACTTCGGCGGTGGGGTCGCGGTGTAGACGGCTGAAATCCAAGCGCGCCACAAAATTGCTGTCGATACTATGAGCCAATAAATCGGCGGTGATTTCGACATCGGACAAAAAATACCTGGCCAGGGCGTCGTGAGGATGCGGAATATGGGATTCGGACATGACTTCTCTCTGCGTGAGCAAATTTGCGTGGAAAAATCATGGAATTGCCGGAGCATTCGGAGAAATCGCGTCCTGTCCGTTTACCGTCATCACCCGCTTCCCCCACTCCTGCCATTTACCGGGATCCCCGCCGGGGTCGTCGGAGAAAATCCTCCGGAGCGCCTTCCGTGCCGTATCCACCAACACCGGGTCGGCGGTTTTGGTAAGCAATTCGAACAAGGCCGGACCCGCCGCCTTGTCCCCGATATTCCCCAACGCCTCAGCCGAAGCCGCCGCCAACTCCGCGTCCCGCGACCGCAAACCTTCCGTAAGCGCCCCGACCGCCCGCTTATCGCCAATTTTACCCAACGCCTCGGCGGCAGCCAAGCGAAACGGCATCTCGCCTCCACTATACTCGTCCACCAGCCGCGACGCCACTCCAATCACCCCCAATTTCGCCAGCGCCACCGCCGCCGCCGACCTCGCCTCCGGCCGACCGTCATGCAGTAACGGCGACAAAGTGCCAACTCCTGCCGTCAGTCCCATTTCGCCCAATGCCTTCGCCGCCGCCGCCCGGTTCGCCCCCACCCGGTCGAACAAGGCCGCCTCGAGGTACGGCAGCGCCGCCGGATCCATTTTTTTGGCTAAAAGTTCAATCGCCCGCCGCCGCACCGGGGTCGACGGATGGGTCACAAAGCCCGCCACCGTCCGCCCCGCCGCCGGTTTGACTCCACTCAAGGGAAATATCGAGCCCCGGTAACCCATCGCGTCCAAAGCCGCCAGCGCCTCCAGGGAGACCAGCGGATTGGCGTGTCCGACCTGCCGCTCCACCGCTTCGCCGAACTCCGGCGGGCGCATTTCCTGAAAGGCCCGGAGAGCGGCGCATAGAATGCCGGGATCGGTTTCAGTATACAAAAAAGCAGCCAGGCGTTCCGGCCCTTGGCTGCTTCCCACATACGGCGTCATCTCCACCGCCGCCCGGCGCAATGCCGCATCGCTGTCCAACAGCCCTTCCCAAACGCACCAGACCAAAGGCTCCGGCAAAGCCTGGCCGGTCCCCCGGTATTTCCGCGCCAAACCCCGCATCACCAGGGCCTGAAACCGTCCCCGGTATTTGGCCTGGTCCAAACTCAGCGCCACCCACTCGGGAGTGCCGCCGATGGAATCGGGGAGCGCGGCGTCGCCGGTTTCCGCGGCCTGGCCCTGAATCGGGCCATCCTTCGCCGTCGGCAAACGCAAAGCCCGGGCGCCTTTCGTCAGGAGGGTGTACAATTCTCCGTCGGATTTTCGCGCATAGTAACGCGCCAACGCCTCCCCGGCCGCTTCGGCCAGGAAATAATCCGGCCCCAGGGCGGCAGCCAACAACGGGCCCTCCGCCTCCGGCGGAGCCAGTTCGCCCAGGAGCCGCGCCGCCACCTGCCGCCGCAACGCCCGGTCTGACCCGACGCCCTGAAGGGCGGAAACAAGAATGCTTGCCGATTTATCGGCAAGCATTAAGACCCGACCCGCCGCGTATTCCCTGCTTCGCGCGCTAGCCCCGGCATCCGCCGCCCGGTTCAGCCATTCCTCCGCCGAATCCTCGGCGGCGCACGCCGCGAGAGCGGCGACCAGAAACGCCATCGCAATAACCAGGGACCGTAGCCCAACCATAATCATCCATTTACAAATGTCGGCGAAACAGGATGAAAACACGGTTATTTTTCTGCCTTGTCCGCCTTCTTTTCCTTGGCGAGGGAGCGCGAAGGACGCGTTTCCTCTTTGAGGCGCGTGGCTTTGCCGACCCGCTCGCGGAGGAAGTAGAGCTTGGCGCGCTTGGTGCGGCCGCGACGTTTTACCTCGACCTTTTCGACCCGGGGGGCGTGCAGGGGGAAGACGCGTTCGACGCCTTCGCCGGCCACCAAGCGGCGCACGGTGAAGTTTTCGTTAATCCCGCCTTTATTTCTGGCGATGACCACGCCGTTGAAAATCTGGATTCTTTCCTTTTCGCCTTCGATGATGCGGACATGGACATCAACCGTGTCGCCGACGCGGAAGTCATCGATGTTCTTTTTGGAAAATTCCTGTTCGAGTTCCTGGATGATGGGGTTCATGGAGCGCTCCTGACCTGTGACGGCAACGGTTAAGCTTTACGTCCTAATAGTTTTGGCGAAATACCAAAAAAACCAAACCGCGCCCGACCTAGCCGGGCGCTTCTGCAAACTCAGCATCCTACCAGACCCCGAAAACAAATGCAAGCGGAAAGCTGTTCCCCTTACCGGTAAATTCCCGGTTTTATTTTGCTTTCCCCGGGACGGCAACTATAATCGTCGACAAGAGGGGGGATCAACACACCACAATTTACACTGTAGGGCAGCTCCAAAGGTTATTTTTTAAAGCCACCCCGTATTACGACACTGTCGGATATTCACCGTATTTTCTGGAACGTTTTCAAAATTATTTCGCCGCCAACCGGCGCCGAAACCGCTAAAGCGAGGATCTGCATGCGCATATTGGCTGTTTACGCCCATCCCAGTCCCAAATCGTTCAACCGGAACATTCTCGACGCGGTTCTCGACGAGGCCAGGATTAAAGGACATGAGGTGAGCGTGCTGGATTTATATGCGCTGAAGTTCAACCCCGTTTTAAGCGACGCCGACATGGAGGAGTTCAATCGGGGTAAAACCCCCAAGGAAATCCAAAAAATGCAGGATGAGGTAAGCGCCGCCAATGTGGTGGTTTACATTCATCCCTTGTGGTGGTTCGCCATGCCCGCCATTTTGAAAGGCTGGATTGACCGGGTCTTCTCCTACGGCTTCGCCTATGGACATGATTCGAAAGGGGTCAAGCCCCTTCTGGCCGGCAAGAAAGCGATTATCATCAACACCGCCGGCGGCGCCGAGGGACCCAGTTACGACGCCACCGGCTTCAAGAACGCCATCACCAAACTGAACGACCAGGCGATATATGCCTTCGTCGGCTTCGACATCATTCTCCGCCGCTTCTTTTTCGAAGTTCCCGCCCGATCGGAAGCGGAAAGGCGGCAACTGCTGGAAGAACTGCGGCAGGACATTCGCAAGGTGCTTTAGGCGTTTTTTATCTTCAACGCCGCCACGACCTTTTCGACAATCGACTCGGCGGTAAGATGGTACTTCGCCAGCAGCGCCTCCGGAGCCCCCGACTTGCCAAAAGCGTCGTTTACCCCCACCCGAAGCACCGGCACGGGGAATTCCGCCGCGACGCATTCGGCGACGGCGCCGCCCAAGCCGCACAGGACGTTATGTTCCTCGGCGGTGACAATCGCCCCAGTCTCCCGGGCCGCGGCCAGAACCGCCTCGCGATCCAGGGGCTTGATGGTGTGCATGTTCAATACCCTTGCCTCGACGCCTTCCCGCGCCAGTTTTTCCGCCGCATCCAAGGCGGTCTGGACCATCATGCCGCAGGCGATGACGGTCGCGTCTTTTCCCTCGCGCATGACCGCCGCCTTACCCAACTTGAAAGCGTAGCCGGGAACATTGGTCACCGTCCTGACCGCCAGACGGCCGAGGCGGAGGTAAACCGGACCCTCATGCGCCAGAATCGCCTGGAGCGCCAGGTGGGTTTCCGGGCCGTCCGTGGGGCAGACGATGGTCATGCCGGGGATGGTGCGCATCAAGCCGATATCCTCGAGGCATTGATGGGTCGGGCCGTCTTCGCCGATGG
This sequence comes from Planctomycetota bacterium, assembly GCA_031548865.1. Taxonomy (GTDB): domain Bacteria; phylum Planctomycetota; class SZUA-567; order SZUA-567; family SZUA-567; genus JAJBSZ01. Next base: position 59,095 of record JAVBQR010000083.1, on the reverse strand, counting down.
TCAGGCCGGCATGGGTGCCGACCAGTTTGACGTTGAGGCCGGGGTAGGCGATGGAATTGCGAATCTGGTCGAAGCCGCGTCCGGCGGTGAACATGGCGAAGGAATGGACCAGGGGAATCAGCCCCAAGGTCGCCAGGCCGGCAGCCATGCCGATCATATTGGCCTCGGCGATGCCGGCATTGACAAAGCGCCCCGGGTGGTGCTCGCCGAAAAAGCAGGACATGGTGCAGGTGGAAACGTCCGCGTCCAACGCCACGACCTTCTCGTTCCGGCCGCCGAATTCCAGGAGAGCCTCTCCATAGGCGTGACGGGTGGCTTGCATTTCTGAACTCATGCCTGGGCCTCCAATTTTTTCTTGTACGCCGTCAATTCCGCGAACGCCGTTTTGAATTCGGCGTCGCTGGGCGTCTTGCCGTGCCATTTGTACTGATTTTCCATGAACGAGACGCCTTTCCCCTTCACGGTGTCGGCGATGATTACCGTGGGCTTGCCGGCGCCGGCTTTGGCTTTGTCGATGGCGGCGGCGAACTGTTCGACGTCGTGGCCGTCCGGGGACAGCACGTTGAAGCCGAAGCTGGCGAATTTGCCGGCCAGGCCGCCGCCGCCGAACATGTCCGCGACCTTCAGTTCGAGCTGGAGTTTGTTGCAGTCCACGATGGCAACCAGGTTGTCGACCTGGTGCGCCCCGGCGTAGATGACCGCTTCCCAAACCTGCCCCTCCTGCAGCTCCCCGTCGCCGAGGATGCAGTAGGTGGTGAATTTCTTTCCAAGCATTTTGGCGCCCAGCGCCATCCCCAGAGCGGCGGAGAGGCCCTGTCCCAGCGAACCCGTGGACATGTCGACGCCGGGGACGTGGTTCATTTCCACGTGGCCGGACAGGTAACCGTCGATTTTCCGGAAGCCCTTGAGGTCCTCCAGCGGGAAAAAACCGCGCTTGGCCAACGTCGCGTAAAGGGCGACGGTGGCGTGCCCCTTCGATACGACCAGGCGGTCGCGGTCCGGCCAACGCGGTTCGTCCGGGCGGATGTTCATCTTTTCGAAATAGAGGACCGCGAGAATCTCGGCCAGGGAAAACGCCCCGCCTAAATGGCCGGAACGGCTGTTCTCCACCATGCCGAGGCCAATGAGGCGCAAATCCTGCGCGATCAGCCGCAACCACTTGCTGCGTTCCTTGTCCATGTGCTTGCCCTTTGTCAGGTGACTGTAGTTAAGCAGGTTGGCGATTATACCGATTCCATTTTGGATTTCGGTGAAAACATGTCTCCGGATCATGTCACGCCGGAATGACGTGTGGGGGGAGTCCGGCGTGACAGGGTCCGGTGCTGCCATTCCCTTGCCTAGCCGTTACCGCCGACGTTTGGCAAGGGGTGGGCGGAACAAGATGCGGAGACAGGAAGTTTGCCGAAAACCAAAGTGTCACCGGTATATTGGGGAAGTTCAGAGGAAGTACGGTACAACTCAGGCCTTGCCCGCCGACCCCAGATTCTCGATCCAGCTGCCGATAACCTCGCGCATCGCCACCTTGGCCTCGTTCTTCGCCATCGCCCACCAGACTTTACGTTCCACCGCTTCGGAAAATTTCCGGGTGAAGGCCCGGCCGATTTCGCTGGCCACGTTGACCTTGGCCATGCCCATGGAGACGGCTTTCTTCAGCTGATCCACCGGGGTACCGGAGCCGCCGTGGAGGACCAGGGGGACTTTCACCGTAGAGCGGATTTTGCCGAGCACCTCGAAATTGAAGTTGGGGGCCTCGGTGTAGAGGCCGTGGGCGTTCCCGATGGAGACGGCGAGGAAGTCGCAACCGGTCTTTTCCACAAATTCCGCCGCTTCGTCGGGGTTGGTGTAACGGCTGCCGTGGCCGCCTTCGTGGGTGGTGTTGTCGACCCGGCCGACCGCGCCGAGTTCGGCCTCGACATGGATGCCTCGCGCGTGGGCGTAGTCGACGACTTTACGGGTCAGGAGGACGTTTTCGGCGAACGGTAGGCGCGAGCCGTCGATCATCACCGAAGGGAAGCCGCCGGCGATGGCTTCCACCACGACTTCGTAGCTTTCGCCGTGGTCGAGGTGGAGGCAGACGTCAATCCCCACCAGATCGGAAAGGACCCGGGCCACTTCGGATACGCCCCGGGGACCCAGGGCGGCGTATTCCGGCGAGGCACAGATGAGAATGGGGGGCGATTTCCTCGCCTTTGATTCCTCGAGGGCGGCCATTATGGATAGGGAATCGAAACCGTCGAAACCGCCCACGCCGTAACCGCCGGCATAAGCTTTTGCCAGTATGTCCTTCATGCCAATCAGAGCCAAGGGAGTTCTCCTTTAGTGAGTGCGACCATAAACAGCGGGCGTCCGCTTAGGCGCGGAGCCCGGATGGGTAGTGCTTAGGGCGGATTAGGGGTGATGCAAACTGGCACGCAGTCAAACGATGGACCGCGTTTCCATGAATTCGCCGAGTTTCAGATAAGCGGAATAGCGCTTTTCATATTCGGGGCGGAGTTCGGCGCGCGGATGATAGGCCGCCCCGGTTCCCCCACCCATGGCCTCCTGGGCGGTGAAGATATCCGGTTGCAATCCCGCCGCCAGCGCCGCAAACATGGCCGACCCCTTGGCGCAAGCTTCGTCCTCGGCCGACACCTTGACCTCGCGGTCGAGAACGTCGGCGAGGGTTTGCATCACGTAGGGGGATTTACGCGCCACCCCGCCGGCGCAAATCACCTCCCTGACCCCGATGCCGCTGGCGACAAAGCCGTCCAGCATGCGCCGCGCGCCGAAGGCTACGGCAAGGACCAGGGACTGGTAGAGGGCGGGCGCGTCGGTACCCAGGTTCAGGTTGACCATGCCGGCTTTCACCCGGTCGTTGTCGCGGGGATAGCGCCGGCCGTTCAGCCAGTCGACGGCGACCACTTCCGGCAGGGGGCGTTCGCGGCAGGCGTCGTTCAACAAAGAGAGAAGGTAGCCGGGTTCCGGCGCCGGTCGCGACGCCGATGCCGGCCAGGAAAGCAGGCGTTCGAACCAGCGGAAGACGTCGCCGAAGGCGGCCTGGCCGGCTTCGATGCCGATGTAGCCGGGAAGAATGGAATTTTCGGCCATGCCGAAAAGATGTTTGGTGTCGGAGGCGGTGAGGTCGCCGGGCTTCGCCACCAGCAGATCCACCGCCGAGGTTCCGATGACCTTCACCAGCACCCCCGGACGCACCCCGCAACCCACCCCGCCGGCATGGGCGTCGAACAGGCTGCCGCAGACCAGCACCTCCTTCCCCGTTCCCCAATTTGAGAGCCAAGGCTCGGCCAATACGCCCACCGCCTGGTCCGGGGTTTTCGGGGCGCGGTAGGCGTCGAAAATCCCCCCGAGGTAGGGGTCGAGGGAGGTCAGGAAATCCCGCCCCGGCAGGCCGCCGAAGGCGCTGTGCCAGAGCGCCTTGTGCCCGGCCGGTGTCGCCGCCCGGGAGAAGTTAGAGCCGGCGCCGCACAGGGCGGCGGTGAGCCACTCGCATTCCTCAATCCAGTTCACCGCGCTCCGGCGGAGGCAGGGCTCTTCCCGAAGCCCCCGGAGAATTTTCGCCCAAAACCATTCGGAGGAATAAATCCCCTGGAAACGGAGGTAATCCTCGCCCGGCCATTCGCCCGCCCGCCGGTTGATTTCCTCCGCTTCCTTGCAGGCGGTGTGATCCTTCCACAGGTAAAACATGGCGGAAGGGTTGTCGGTGAATTCATCCAAAAGCGCCAGCGGCACGCCGTTCGCGTCGACCGGACAGGGGGTGGAGCCGGTGGCGTCCACGCATACGGCGCGGAGCCGCGTTCCCGAATTCCGCCCCGCTTCAGCCAGGGCTTCCCGCACCGCCTGGTCCATCGCTTCCAGGTAATCCCGGGGATGCTGCCGGAACCGGCTGGCCTCCGGCAGGCAGTAGCGTCCTTCGGACCAACGGCGGTAGGCGGCCACCGCCTTCCCGGCCACGGAACCGTCCGTGGCGTCCACCACTAGCGCCCGAACCGAATCGGTGCCGAAGTCGAGGCCAAGGACCAAGGCCGGCTCTGTCATGGCGTTTGCTCCAATGGTCATTCACTTACCAAATCGTGTAGCCGAGATCGATCAACACCACCGTGCCGGTCATGCCGCTGGAGGCGTCGGAGGCGAGGAACAGGTTCAAGGAAGCGACTTCCTCCGGTTCAACCATGCGTTTCGTCGGGGACATGTTCATCCAGATCGGTCCCATTTTCGGATCCTTGAACGAACCCCGGGACATCGGGGTGTTGCAGTAGCCCGGCGCGGTGGCGTTCAGCCGCACGCCACGTTCGGCCCATTCGCCGGCGACGGAGCGGATAAAGTGGTGCACCCCGGCCTTGGCGGCGTTATAGTGCGCCTGGCGCTGGGGACAGTTGGAAATTATGCCGGACATCGAACCGGTCGCGACGACCGAGCCTTTGCCGCGCGCCAACATGTATTTGCCGAAGGCGCGGGTGGAGGTGAAGACGCTGGTCAAGTCGATGTCGATCATCTTTTGCCAGACTTCGTCCGTCATTTCCTCGCAGCCGGTGTCGGGCCAGGCGATGCCGGCATTGGCGATAAGAATGTCGACCGGGCCGAAATCGCGGTTCAGCCGGTCGGCGGCGTCGGTCACGGCCTTGGAGTCGGTCACGTCCAGGCCGATGGCCGTGATTTTATGGCCTTTGGCGCGCAATTTCTCCGCCAATTCCTCGACCCGATCCCGGTCCTTGTCGGCCAGGGCTACGCCGGCCGCGCCAGCTTCGCACAAGGCCTCGGCGGTACAGAAACCTATGCCGCCGGCGCCGCCGGTGATCATCGCGAACCTGCCGTCGACCCGCTGCTTTTCCAGGTACATGGTTCAATCCTTTCATTTGAATTGGTCAAAATCTTCCCGAAGGGGCCAGGAAACGGCTGGAAGGCACGTCGACGCCGCGGTTGACGCGCTTTTCGTCCTGGCCGAAGAAATGCGCCCGCAATTCGTCCACGCTCAATTTCACTTCGTCTCCAATGGAAACGTCGAACTGCCCGGTGCGGCTGACCGTGAGCGGCTGGGCGTCCGAAGAGGTGCTGACATAAATCAGGGTTTCGTTGCCCAAACGCTCCACCATCGCCACCCGGCCCGGGATTTTGCCTTCGGGGGACACCTTCAGCATATCCGGCCTGAGCCCCAGGGTCAAAGGTTCTCCCGGCTGGAGCCGCTCGCCGTCGTGGGTGAAATCGAGCAGCGTGCCGTCCCGGAGCTTCAGGCCCAGCCTGTTGGCGGCAAGCGAAGCCACCGTGACCGGGAGGAAATTCATTTTCGGGGAACCGATAAAGCCGGCGACAAACAGGTTGGCCGGCTCGTTGTACAGTTCGAGCGGCCGGCCGATTTGTTCCGCCACGCCCAGGCGCAGCACCACGATGCGGTCGGCCAGGGTCATGGCTTCCACCTGATCGTGGGTCACATAGATGATGCTCTTCTGCATCTTGCGGTGCAGGGCGGCCAGTTCCATGCGGGTCGCGGAACGCAGCGCCGCGTCGAGGTTCGACAAGGGTTCGTCGAAGAGGAATATCTTCGGGTGCCGGACAATGGCGCGGCCGATGGCGACCCGCTGGCGCTGGCCGCCGGAGAGCTGGCCGGGTTTGCGGCCGAGGTATTCCTCGAGCTGCAGAATCCGGGCCGCCTCGAGGACCTTTTCCCGGCGCTCCGCCTTGTTGACGCCGGCCAGTTTCAGGGCGAAGCCCATGTTGTCCTCGACCGTCATGTGGGGGTAGAGGGCGTAACTTTGGAAGACCATGGCCAGGCCCCGGCGGTCCGGCGGCGTTTCGTTGACGCGTTCCCCACCGAGGAGGACATCGCCGGAAGTGAGTTCCTCGAGCCCGGCGATCATCCTGAGGAGGGTCGACTTGCCGCAGCCCGAGGGGCCGACGAAGACGATGAACTCGCCGTCCTCCACCTTGAAGCTGACCCCCTTGATGACTTCGTTGTCGTCGAAGGATTTTCGCACCTTCCGCAATTCAAGACTGACGTTTCCCATCTCGAGTCCTCGTTTACCGGGGAAAATATGCCGCCGATTTGGTATACCGAACGCATTTCGTAATTGTGAAAACCGCGCCGCCGCCTCATTTCACCGCGCCGAAGGTGAGCCCCCGGACCAGCTGTTTCTGGGTGAGCCAGCCGAGAATCAGGATCGGCGCCACCGCCAGCAGGGACGCGGCCGATAGCTTCGCCCAGAACATGCCCTGCGGACTGGAATAGGACGATATGAAGGCGGTCAGGGGCGTAGCTTTGGTGACGGTCAGGTTGATGCTCCAGAAAGCCTCGTTCCAGATGAAAATTATGGAAAGGAGAATCGTCGAGGCGAAACCGGGGGCGGTGAGGGGAAGCAGGACGTGGATCAGCTGCTTCAGCGGCTTCGCCCCGTCCATCCGCGCCGCCTCGATGAGGTCCTTGGGGATCTCCTTGAAGAAGGTGAAAATGAGCCAGACGACGATCGGGAGGTTCATCAGGGTGTAAATGATAATGAGGCCGATGCGGGTGTCAAGAAGCTGGAAATCGCGGAACCACAGGTAGATGGGGACCATGACCCCCACCGCCGGCATCATCTTGGTCGAGAGCATCCACACCAGGACGTCCTTGGTTTTCTTCTTGGGATAGAAAGCCATGGCGTAGGCGGCGGGGGAGCCGATGAGCACGGCCAGGATGGTGGCGGCGATGGCGATGACAATGCTGTTCTGCACGAACAGGCCGTAGTTGGACCGGGCGAAGACGGTCTGGAAATTCACCAGGGTCGGTTCGAAAAACAGGGCCGGCGGCGAAGCCACGGCCACGGCCTCCCGCTTGAAGGCGGTCAGGCCCATCCAGAAAATCGGGAAGAAGAACAGGAGGGCGGCAAGCCAGCCGACGACGAAAGTGGCGATGCGGATGGTCAGCGATTTTTTCATGGTTTCATCCAGTCAGGCGTCCTGGTCAAGCGGCCAGATTGCGGGAAATGGTCCGGATCAGGAAATACCCCACGATATTGGCCAGGACCACTGCGAATATGCCGCCGGTGGAGGCGAGGCCGATGTTGAATTCGAGAAGCGCGGTGCGGTAGATGAGGAAGGGGAGGGTGGTGGTGGCGTCGCCGGGGCCGCCGTTGGTGGTAACGAGGATTTCCGCGAAAATGCCGAGGAGGAAAATTGCCTCAATCATCGCGACCACCCCGATGGAGCGGCCGAGGTGGGGCAGGGTGATGTAACGGAACAGGGTGAAGCCGCGGGCGCCGTCCATGCGGGCGGATTCAAGCTGTTCGCGGTCGAGGGACTGGATGGAGGTGAGGAGAATCAGGGTCGCGAAAGGCACCCACTGCCAGGCGACGATAATCCCGACGGCGGTGAGGGGGTATTGGGAGAACCAATCTATGGGGGTGAAGCCCAGGGACCGCGCCATCCAGGCCAGGAGGCCGTTCAGGGGGTGCATGAGCATGTTTTTCCAGATGAGGGCGGCGACGGTGGGCATGACGAAGAAGGGGGCGATCACCAGAAGCCGGGCGATGGAGCGGCCGGGGAAGGCTTCGTAGAACACCACCGCCAGGATGGTGCCGAGCACGATGCTGGCGACCAAAACGCCACCGACCAGGGAAACCGTGTTGGCTATCGCGGTCCAGAGAGAGGGGTCGGTGGCGAAAAATTTGTAGTTGGCGAGGCCGACGAAAGCGATGCTGTCCTGATGCAGGAAGGTGTAGCGGAGGGTGGAAAAATAGAGGGTCATCAACAGCGGCCCCAGCATCCAGAGGAGGAGCAGGACCACGGACGGCGTCATGAGCGGCCGGGTATTGATAATGGGGCCGGCGGATGCGGCGTTTTTGCTGGCGGACATTGTGGATGCCTCCGGTTGGCGACGCCGGGGCGCAAGCGGCCGCTTCCGCCCCGGCGCACGGGTTCATGGCAACTATTTCTTGTCGTAGTAACCGGCTTCCCGCATGGTGCGTTCGGCGAATTCCTGGGCCGCCTTCACGGCCTGGTCGACGGTCTTGGTGCCGGACATCACCGCGGCCCATTCCTGGGTGATGTAGTTGCCGATGCCGGCGAATTCCGGCAGGCAGATGTAGGAGTTGCCGACGTAGGGGACCGGGTCCTGGGCCATGTCGCGGATTTTGGCGGACATGATCATCTTGTAGGTCATGTCGGCGAAGGGGGCGGCTTCGAGATATTTCGGGTTCTTGTAGAGGGACTTGCGGGTGCCGGCGGGAACCTGTTCCCAGCCGCGGGTGTCGGCGACGAGCTTGATGTATTCGGGGGAAGTAGCCCACATGATGAACTTCTGGGCGGCGTCCTTGTGCTGGGAGCTGGAGGGGATGGCGAGGGCCCAGGACCACAGGTAGTTGCAGCCTTTTTTGAATTTGCCGTAGGGTTGGGGGGCGTAGCCGACCTTGCCGAGGACCGAGGACTGTTCCGGGTCGGCCAGGAAGGCGGCGGCGATGGTGGCGTCGGACCACATGGCGGCTTTCCCCGAAGCGAAGATCATCAGGCATTCGTTGAAACCGTTCGAGGTGGAGCCGGGCGGGCAGTATTTCTTGACCATTTCGGTGTACTTGGTGAGGGCTTCCTTGAACTGGGGGGTGTCGAACTGGGGCTTCCAGTTCATGTCGAACCAGCGGGCGCCGTAGCTGTAGGCCATGGGGGTGATTTGTCCGCCGGCCTCGCCCCAACCCGGCTTGCCGCGCATGACGATGCCGTACATGCCGGCGGAGGGGTTATGGAGCTTCGCCGCCAAATTCTCGACGTCGTCCCAGGTCGGTTCGGCGGGCATGGTCAGGCCGGCCTTCTCGAAGAGGTCCTTGCGGTAGAACAGCATCTGGCTTTCGGCATAGAAAGGAAGGGCGTACTGGCGGCCTTCGAAGGAGAGGCCGTCGCGGACGGAGTCGATGAGGTCGGAGAATTCGTAGGAGGCGGGGAAATCGGTCATGGCGTGGAGCCACTTGCGTTCGCCCCACATGGGCGCTTCCATGAGGCCGATGGTCATGACGTCGAACTGGCCGGAGCCGGTGGAGATGTCGGTGGTGATGCGCTGGCGCAGGGTGTTTTCCTCGAGGACGACCCAGTTGAGCTTGATGTCGGGGTTTTTCTTTTCGAACTCCTTGGAGAGGTCCTGCATGATGATCATGTCGTTGTTGTTGATGGTGCCGATGGTGACGGTGGTTTGGGCGGCGTGGGCGACGGCGGCGGAGAACATAATGGCGAACAGACACAGGTACTTAAGATAGCGCATACAAATCTCCTCTTGACAGACAACGGCTAAAGTGAACCCGAAAGACAAAACTCCCGCTGGGCGAAAGCTGCCGGCTTCGCCCATATACAAAAAATGCCAAAGAACCGTGAGGCTGTTTGATTATGTCGGTGAATTATGTTCGAATGCAAAAATCGAAACAAAATCGAACGCCATGCGCACCTGGCGGATCGCGGCCTGCCGGCATTCGCTTGGATTAAGAATAGTTGGCGACAAACGCGGGAAAAAAACACCTGAAGACCAAATGGTTGCGCTTGCAAAATATCGGTCCTGATGCTTAGAATGGTCGGGCGAGGGCACAGGAGGCACGGGACTAGGACCGTCGGACAATGAGCGAGCCAGTAGAGAAACGCCTGGGTGGACGGCGTAAGGGGGAGAAGCCGGGGGCTTGGCAATCCTGGTCAGGGTTTAGGGAAAATTAGCTTGAGGTGCCTGTTCACAAAAAAATATCGAACAAGTAATTTTTCTGAACAAACAAAATATACCACATCCCAGCCGCTAATCAAACACTTTTTTATTTTTATTTTTTTTATTCGCTCTTTTCTACGTGGCGGCATAATAGCCGCGATTAAAATTACTGTAATCTCGCATTAATGATGATGTTATAGTGCCGTCGCCGATTTTCCGCCCGCTGCCCCCACAAAATTTTCCATAGTCTGTGCCGAAAAATTCCGAACAATCAATTGATGAAATCAAACATCCATGGTATAATATCGAACATGAGACTGGCACAGCAACCCGGAGCTAGAACAGGAAATCGAACCCGATGAACGATCCCAACACCCTCAATCCCTTGCAGGATCGCATGGTTGCCATCTTCCAGATCCTCTCCAAACAAGGAACCGTCCGGGTGACCGAACTGCAGGAACTCCTCGGCGTCAGCGACATGACCGTGCGCCGCTGCCTCAACGCCATGGCCGCCGACGGCCTGATCCGCCGCCTCCACGGCGGCGCCGCCACCGTCGAAGGCGGCGAATCGCGCTTCATGCAGTTCCGCAACACGCTGAACACCAATGTCAAGGCCTCCCTCGCCAACCGCGCCGTCGATTTCATGGTCGAAGGGGGCAGTGTCTTCCTCGATTCCGGCACCACCTGCTTCGAGGTAGCCAAGCGCCTCGCCGCCGGCAACCAGAGAATGAATGTTTTCACCGACAGCATCAAGGTCACCCGCGAGCTCCAGTCCTCCCGGCACCTCACCACCATCCTTCTCGGCGGCACCCTCTGCGACGACATGACCACCCTCGACGGCCCCCTCACCGCCGAAGCCGCCAGCCGCATCAGCCTGGACCTCTGCCTGTTCTCCGCCGACGGCTTCAACGAGGATCGGCTCGACAACAAATATCTCGCCGGAGCCATGACCAAGAAAATCGTCATCTCCCGCTCGCAGCGCAGCATGTTCATTTGCGATTCCAGCAAATTCGACAAACGCTGCTGCTTCATGTTCTGCGCCTGGGACGAAGTCGACATCTTCCTCACCGACGCCAATCTGCCCGTCAAGGTCAGGAAGTCAATTGCCGAAAAAGGCGTCGACGTCCAGGTCGCGTCCGAACTCTCGCCCGCGCACTCCTTCTGAAATTCCCGCTCGCGGAGTGCAGCCGCCGCGCGGCCGGCGCGGCGGCGTTGAAGATACGAAAAAGCGGCGGACAGGAGAGTTGTTCCAGGAGTGGGGAATTGGTGGCGTTATTTCAGCGGTATTCGGCCGTGTCCCCGGACTTCCGCCGCACCCTCAATACTGCCCGGCCAACGGGGTCAGCAGCGTTTCGAGGAAACGCTGCTTAAGCCCGCGCTTTTGCCAAGTCTCCAGGCTTAACCGTTCCGTTTCGGCCAAATCCCTTTCGAATTGGCGATGGGCGGCGGCGGCGGCATTGGCGTCCTCCACGGCGAACAATGCCTCATAATTGAGGAAGTAGGAACGGCAGTCCATATTGGCGCTGCCGACCATCAGCCATTCGCCATCCACCGCCATGGTCTTGGCGTGGAGGATGGGATGCGGCCATTCGTAGATTTCCACCCCCGCCTCGAGCAGCTCGCCGTAACGTTTCATGCCGATTTCCCGGACGAATTTGACATCCGCCACCTTGGGAAGCAGCAGCCGCACCCTGACCCCGCGCCGCGCCGCGGCAACCAGCGCCCGCCGGATGGCGCGCGGGGGAACGAAATAGGCATAGGCGGCGTCGATTCTTTCCCGGGCGCCAAGGATGCCGGCGACGGTCACGTCGTGGGTCGGGCTGCTCCAGGTGTCGGGGGAGGAGCCCACGGCGCGAACGCCTGCCTGGTTCGTGTCGTAAAAATCGGCCGGGAAAACATCCGGGGTGTCGGGGGGGGCATAGTCGGGGGGAGTGAAGCGTTTCTGGCCGAAGCCGGCTTCTCCCAGCAGCAAAAAGGGTTGGTCCAGGGCCAGCTTGAAGGGATTCAGGATGGTGACGGGAAGGGTCTTGCCGAACCAGCCGCGCCCGGCCTGCTCCCAGGTCTCGGCGAAAATCCTTTCGGCGGCGGTGGCGACCGGGCCGGCGACCAGGAGCGAGGTATCCCGCCAACCGGAAATGCCGTTGCCCTCCTGCACTTCGGCCAGGTTCATGCCGCCCATGACCGCGTAATGGCCGTCGACGACCAGGACCTTGCGATGGTTGCGATTGTTGCCGCGAATTATCGTCCAGGACAGGAAAAAGGGATTGAAAACCCGCGCCTGCAGATTTTCCCCGTTCATATTGCCGAGGTTGACAATCATGCCCCGGTCGTAACCGGCGGCGTCGACGAGCAGCCTGACTTCCACCCCGCGTTTCGCCGCCTCCTTGAGCGCTTCGAAAAAGCGGTCGGTAATGGCGTCTTTCCCGACGATGTAGGTGGTCAGGGAAATGCGTTTTTTGGCCGAGGCGATGAGCTGCAACATCACGGGATAGACTTCGTCCCCGTTCTGCAGCAATTTCACCGAAGTGTCCGGCCAGGCGCAAGTCCGGGTCAACCCGGCGACTTCCTTGCCGAACTCCGGACTGCCGACCGGGTGCGAGGGCGGTTCATAACCAACCGCCGCCCGCATCAGCTGTTGCCCGCGAACCGACAGGGTGGTGCAGCCGGTGGCAGTGAAAATCGTGCCGGCAATTATGAGGATGGCGGTTAACTTGCTTAACCCGGGCAGCCGGCGGATACTCATAAACCTCTTTCCGTACTTGAAAAACCGGCCTGGCCTGCGGCCGGCGGTGAGCAAGGGCAAAAGGCCATGCTTATACCATAACATAGGGAAAAGGCAACGCATATCCGCGAGAGGAAGGTAAAACCTGAACTTTAGCATAGTGGCGATTAAACCGCCAATCGCCATTTTGCAAAACCCGGAATAAATCCTATAATGACGAAACCCGGCATCGGCGCCGGGTTTATTCGACCAGTATCTTGAACGGGAGGTATCTCGCCCGGATGTGCCCTATCCTGTTTCGCTTCCTTTTGCTGGCTATGACCCTGCTCTCCGGCCAAACTTCCGTCGCCATAGCCGGCGAAAGGGCGCCGGGCGCCCAGGGTGCTGCCGGTTCCGTCGGCTCCGCCGCCGCCGACCGAATCCGCCTGGCGCGGACCATCTACCGTCACGAATTCGAAAACTACCGCGATCCCGACACCGGCTACCTCCTGCCCGAATCCGCCGCAGCCGGCCAGGACGCCTGGCCGGATTTCTGGGAGCCGGTCCGGGCCATCGGCTTTCCGGAATACCTGCTCGGTTCGATTCGCGTCGTCAACGACGACTCCGGCTTCATTCCCGGCGCCTACCGCGACATTCCCAACCGCGTGCTGAGGATGGACTTCGACGGCACCCGCGCCGGCATCCGCACCCGCACCCCGGTTCCCGTCAACCCCGCCCTCGCCTACGAGTTTTCCCTCTTTTACCGCTGCCAGGACATGCAAGGCGCCCGTATCAGCGCCGGCGTCGAGTGGATGCGCATCGAAAACACCGCCACCGGCATCCTGCGTTCCGACTCCATTCCCAACCTCGACACCGGCCAGACCGACTGGAGCGTCGTTCCCTACCGCCTGCTCATCGGCGACGTCCCGCCCGAGGCGAATGCCGCGCGGCTTTTCGTCATCGTCGACCGCGACCCCGACGCAATCGGCGGCGCCTACCACGGCTCGCTGTGGCTGGACGACATATCCCTCCGGACCCTGCCGAAAATCCGCATCGATCCGCCCCGCGCCGGGGCCGACCCTTCATACCGCATCATTCCGGTGCGTTACGACGGCCTGTTCGACAATGTTCCCGACCTCAACAATCCCGGCTATTTCAAGGGGAAACGCTATTCGCGGCAGGTCGACATCACCGACGTCAACGGACAGCCGGTCGGCGACCGCAACTTCGAACGCATCCCCATCCGCCCCGGCGAGGACGGCGTTTCGGTCGAGGAAATCTCCTTTCCCCGCGACCGTTACGGAGTCTACTACTTCAACATCCGCCTCTTCGACGCCGATGATCGCCTCGCCACCGACGTCATGCGGGCCGCGGCGGTGATGGTCCCGGCGGACAACCTCCCTGCCGACCTCGCCCTCCACACCTCCCAGCCGCTTTTCGGCATAAGCTCGGGAATCATCGGCCAGAACATCCTGTCCGTCCCCGGCCTGCTCCGGCGCATCCTCGAGCGTTCCGGCGCGAAGCTCACGAAAATTATCCCCTGGGAAAATTCCTACAACGATCCGGATGAGAATAACGCCTATTACGCCCGAATTATCGACGAAATCCGCCAGCTGCGCACCGCCGGCATCACCGCCGCCGGGGTCATCAAGCCGCCGGAAGCCATGTTCGGTGTCGGCGGCGTCGGGGGCGCGATCGCCTCGCAGTGGGAAAAATTGAACCGCGTCCTCGCCGAAGCCGGACGTCAGCTCGGCCTCTACTTCGACGGCTGGCAATGGGGGGAGGACGCGGACGGTTCCTTTGCCGGGGTCCAACCCGGTCCGCACCTGCGGGAATTGGTGAACACCCTGCGGGAATTCGCCGGCGGCATGCCGATTATCGGCAACGTGCCCCTCGGCGACCACGCCGCCGCGGTTTTCCCCGAAAGCGTGATCACCACCGAGGGCTACCTGGCCAGCGCCGAACCCCCGGATCGCCTCTGGCCGCTGGCGGCGAAGGTTTTCCCCTGGCTTTACGAACCGTATTACCGCGAGCGCGGCAACATCTACCCTCCGGCCGTTCTTTCCGCCCTGGCTCCGCCGCCGCCGAAGGATTACACCGAGGAAACGGCCAGGAAACAGAAGCGCACCGGCGTCTGGCTCTCGCTCGAACCCGCCGCCGCCTATCCCCACGAACCGAATGCCGCCGCCGAGCGGACCCAGCTCGAGGACCTCGTGCAAAAGGCGATTTACGCCGTGGCCTTGAAGCCGGACGCCGTTTTCCTGGGCGATTTGTTCGATCCGGCGCGCGGGATGCTCCGCCGGGATCCGATGAGTTCGAATACCCTGGAGACGATGGCGCGGCCGATTTACCTGGCGGCGGCGACCTTGTCCCGGCTCCTGGAGGGGACGGAATATCTGGGCCAGTTGTATTTGCTGCCGCCCTACGAGGCGCACGTCTTCAAAAAGCCCGGCGCCGAGGAGGCTATTATCGCCCTCTGGCATCACGACGTGAAGGACGAGCTGCAGTTGTCCAGGAAGGAAATCGCCAACGGACCGCCCATGGAAATGGTGGACTGGGCCGGCAACCGGTCGACCCTGCCGCAGAGCATACCGGTGCGCCGCACGCCGCTTTTCATCACCGGTTTGCAGGCGAATTTGGCCCTGACCCGGATGAGCCTGAGGATCGATCCGCGCCTGCCGGTGCGCTCGATTACCCGGCGCCAGCAGCAAACTCTCGAGCTGGTGAATCATCTCAAGGCTGAGACGCCGGTGCGCCTGCGCCTGAGGTACGCGGCCCGCATGCCCGGCGGCGGAATGGAAACGAACTGGGTGGTGCAGCCGGACGACATGCGCCTGAACCTGGCCCCTTACAGCGACCAGCTCGAGCCCGGGCGCCTCCGTTACAATGTGACCCCCGATCCGAACAGCCAGGTGCAGCGCGCCGGTCCATCGGGGAGCGACCGCTCCGGGCTGAAGATTGCCCAGGCGATGCTGGACATCAATTCCTCGCCGGCGGCGGAGATTCTCACTTATCTCCCCTTCAAGCTCCAGTCGGATTTGGATGTGGAGGTGACCAACCTGAAGAAGATCGACGATCCGAATTTCTGGACCTTGCAGCTGAAGCTGCGGTGGTTCCCGCCGGAGACGGAAAGGCGCCGGGGGGAAATCCGGATGACCCCGTATTACCTCCGCCGGGGGCTGATGAAGGAGCCGGCGGCGTTCCCGGTGACCATCAAGGCCCTGTCGCCGGCGGACCGCGACAACCCGGCCGCGCCGTTCCAGTCGTATGAACTGCGCATCCCCAAGCGGCCGCAGCTCCAGACCTGGGTGGGTTTGGACGAGGTGGGCGGGAGCAATTTCTACCTGGTGGACGTGACGGATTTCATTTTGTCGGAGTAATTTCCCCGCCGCCCTTGCGTTGGCCGCATTGAAAACTATAATCGTTTAGCGCGCCGGGATCGTTCGCTTGGAGCGGTTTCCCGGGATGCGCATGGGTGAAGCATAGGCACAACTGACTGGTGATCCCGAACGTGACCGCCGCGTCACGTTTTTTATATGTAGGGGCGAGAGGATTTTTCGCGGGAATCGGGACGCGGTTTGCTCGATTCTCATGAAAAACCCGCGGTGAAGCATCGCGAGGAGCGGACATGCCAGCCAAAATCGTGGCCGTGATGAATCAGAAGGGTGGGGTGGGGAAGACCACCACCGCGGTCAATCTCGGCGCCATTCTCGCCGGCGAGAAAAAGAAGCGGGTGCTTCTGGTCGATTTGGATCCGCAGTGCAGTTTGTCGAACCATGTCGGCCTCGACACCGTGGCCGGCGGCGATTCGGTGTATGACGTTTTGCTCGACCGGGCGGATCCGCGGACGGTGATTCGCCGGGTGTGCGGTTTGGAGGTCCTGCCGGCGAACCGGGATTTGTCCGGGGCGGAGATCGAGCTGGCGAAGGAGGGGGATTGGAACGGCCGCCTCCGCGACGCCCTGGCGCCCTTGCGGGAACAGTACGACTATATCCTTCTGGATTGTCCGCCGAGTTTGGGGATTTTGGTGGTATTGGGCCTGGTGGCGGCGGAGTGGGTGTTGGTGCCGATGGAGGCGGAGTATTTGGCGCTGGTCGGCATCAGTCAATTATGGGATACGGTGGACAAGATTTCGAAGACCCTGAATCCCGGGTTGCAGTTGTTGGGGGTGTTGTTTTGCATGTTTGACGGCAGGACGACCTTGTCCCGCGAGGTGAAGGCGGAGGTGGAGAAGCATTTTCCCGGGAAGGTGTTTGCGGTGGCGGTGCGGCGGAATGTGCGCCTTGCCGAGGCGCCGAGCCAGGGGATGACGATTTTGGAATATGAGTCGGGGTGTGTGGGGGCGGAGGATTACCGCGGGGTGGCGCGGGAGTTTTTGGAGCGTTTCGGGGATGAGGCGGTGGAGGAGGTTTTGGCGGAGCCGGACATTTTGGCCGAGACGCCGGTGGTGCCGGAGGACGACGGGCGGGGCGGTTGGCAGCGCCAGCCGCGTTGGCGCTAAGGAACAGGCATAACCGAAGTTTTTGCACAGGTGCGGGAAAGTGCCGCCAAAGGTCACAAACAGCTTAGGAACAGGAAACAACCACCCGTTTTACGAAGGTACGGGGAGAAAAACATGTACCCAGTGGTAGTCGCCATCGACCTGGAAACAACCGGCGCCGATCCCTTCAAGGATCGCATCATCGAAGTCGGCGCCCTCATCATTGAAAACGGCATGCCCGCCGGCGAATTTTCGGAACTGATCAATCCGGAAATCCAGCTCGCCCCGGCCATCATCAAACTCACCGGCATCACCCCGGACATGCTCAAAACCGCGCGGAGCGTGAACGCCGTGCTCGAGGACTTCCTGGAGTTCCTCCCGGAAGAGGCGCTCTGCATCGCCCACAACGCCGCCTTCGACCGGCAGTTTCTCCGTACCGCCACCCAGGACCGCTTTCGCCACGCCGTGCTGGATACGGTGGAATTGTCGCGGATTTGCTTCCCGACCCTCCCCAGCCACAGCCTGGCGGTGCTCTCGGAAACGTTCGGCTTCGGGAACGAAAAGTCGTCGCACCGGGCGTTGGCCGACTGCGAAACGCTCGCCCAGCTTTGGGGGGCAATCCTCGAGAAGGCGCAGGAAATCCCCCTGGCCGTTCTTGGGGAAATGAACCGGCTCCTCGTAGCCAACCCCCGCCACCCCTACAAGGAATTTTTCCAGCGCCTCACCAAGGAGAAAATGTCCGAGGGCCTCGGGCAGGAAACGGACATCAGCGCCCTCTTCAAAGTCCGGAAAATCACCCCGCCCCGCGAACCCATCGACGGCGAAGGCGAATTCGCCGCGATTAATCCGGAACAAATCCGCCGCTGGTTCATGAACGGCGGGGCCTTCGCCCGCTCCTTCCCCGGCTACGAAAGCCGCGAAGGACAAGTGGAAATGGCCGAACGCGTCACCGAAGCCCTGAACGACGGCAAACACCTCATGGTCGAAGCCGGCACCGGCATCGGGAAAAGCCTCGCCTACCTGGCGCCGGCCCTGCAGTTCGCGGTCGCGAACAAAACCCCGGTGGTCGTGTCGACCAACACCAAAAACTTGCAGACGCAACTGTTCGAGAAAGACCTGCCCCTCCTCAGGAAAGCCCTCGATCTCGACTTCAAGGCCGCCCTGCTGAAGGGCAGGCGGAACTACCTCTGCGTCCGCAAGCTCCTCTACATCCTGGACAGCATGGACACCGAGCTCGACGGCGAGGACCGCATGCGCCTTCTCAACATCATCCCCTGGGCGGTGTGGTCGGCGACGGGGGACATTTCCGAAAACATCGTGGCCGGGCGGCCGCACTTCGCGCCGTTGTGGGCGAAATTGTCGACGATTGGCGAAGACTGTCTGGGACGCGCCTGCAAGCGCTTCCGGCAGTGTTTTCTGCAGAGGGCCAGGGCCCAGGCGCAGGAGGCGGATCTGGTGGTCGCGAACCATTCGCTGGTGTTCGCGGAACTCGGTTCAAAGAGTCCGGCCATCCCCGATTACCGCCATCTCATTTTCGATGAAGCCCACAATCTCGAGGACGCCGCGACCAACCACCTGGCGGTCGAACTCACCCACGCCCGAATCGTCACCGCCGTCAACCGGGTGCACCGGGCCGGACGCAAGGGCGCGACCGGGCTGATGGCCACCCTGGAAAAATCTTTCGCGGTGGTGTCGGGGAGCGCTCCGGAACTGGCCGAACTCGCTTTCCGCCGCATCGAGGAAATTCGCGACGCGGTAGCGCAAACCCACGAACTCCTGCCGCCGTTTTTCCTCGCCTTGGAGGCGGCGCTGGCTTCCAAGAAACAGGGCGATTCCGCCCGGTTCCGCCAGGACGAGAAAATCCCGGCGGTGTGGGAGCCGGTGCATAAGACCGAACACGAACTGTTCGCCGCCGTCGCCGGGGTCCTGCACGGCCTGGGTGCACTGGCGGGCATCATCCGGGAAATGGAGGAGGGGACGATTCCCTACCAGCAGGAAAACCTCCGCGAAATCGAGGCGTCCGTAGCCTGGATAAAGGAAATTTCCGACGACGCGGCCTTCATCCTCGAGGCGGGTTCGGGCGAGTACGTTTACTGGCTGGAGCGTCTCGGGGCCAAGCCCGGGCTGGTGCGGGCGGTGGCGGCGCCGGTCACGGTCGGCGGGCTACTTTTCGATCAGTTGTATTTGAAGAAGCGCTCGGTGGTTTTCTGTTCCGCCACCTTGACGGTGAAGAACCGTTTCGACTTCATCGCCGGCCGGCTCGGGATTCAGAACATTCCCCCGAAGCGGCTGCTGACCTTCAACGCCGGCACGCCTTACGATTACCGGAAACAGTGTTTCGTCGCCGCCCCGGTTTTCCTCCCCGAACCCGGCGGCCGCGACGGCGACTATGCCGGCGACCTCGCCCACTTCCTGGCCGACCTGTACCGCCGCACCGACGGGCGGGGGATGGCCCTGTTCACCAGTTACGATATGCTCAGCCGCGTCGCCGACGTGCTGGAGCGGGAATTCCTTGGCGACGGCCTGAACCTCCTGGCCCAGGGCCGATCCGGCTCCCGCGAGAACATCACCTCGATTTTCAAGCGCGGCAACCGCAGCGTCCTCCTGGGCACCCACTCCTTCTGGGAAGGGGTCGACGTGGTCGGGGACGCCCTGTCCTGCCTCACCATCGCCCGGCTGCCCTTCGGGGTGCAGACCGACCCGGTCATCGAAGCGCGTTGCGAACAGGTCGAGTCGGAGGGCGGCAATTCCTTCATGGACTACTCGCTCCCTTCGGCGGTGATTCGTTTCCGGCAGGGCTTCGGCCGGCTGATTCGTTCGAAGACCGACCGCGGCGTGGCGATTATCGCCGACCGGCGGATCATGGTGAAGCGCTACGGCCAATGGTTCCGGGACTCCCTACCGGTGCCGACGGAAAGCTATTCCGACCGGGAAAAACTTCTGAACGACATCGAAGTTTTTTTGAACGGCGGCGCTTGATACCGGAGACACTTGGACAAATCAACCTTGACGGCGGTTATTTACTACCCTTGGCCTAATACGAAAGCACGAAACGTTCAATGAACCAGCCCATTCCCAACCTTAGAAACATCGCCATCATCGCCCACGTCGACCACGGGAAAACGACCCTCGTCGACGCCCTCCTCAAACAATGCCACGTCTTCCGGCAAAACCAGGACGTCGCCACCTGCGTCATGGACTCGAACGCCATCGAAAGGGAACGCGGCATCACCATCTTTTCCAAGAACGCCGCCATCCACTACAACGGCGTGCGGATCAACGTCATCGACACCCCCGGCCACGCCGATTTCGGCGGCGAAGTCGAACGCGTCCTCAATATGGCCGACGGCGTCCTTCTGCTCGTGGACGCCTTCGACGGCCCGATGCCCCAGACGCGCTTTGTCCTCAGGAAAGCCCTCCAGGCCGGTTTGAAGCCGCTGGTAGTGATCAATAAAATCGATCGCCCCGGCGCCAGGCCGCACGAAGTTCTCGACGAAGTCTTCGAACTTTTCCTCCAGTTGGACGCCACCGAGGAGCAACTGGATTTCCCGGTCATCTACGCCTCGGGCAGGAACGGCATCGCCAAAACCGAAGTGGACGATCCCTCCCAGGACATGCGGCCGCTCCTCGACGCCATCCTCAGGGTCATTCCCCCGCCCATGGCCGATGTGGACGGTCCCCTGCAGATGCAGGTCGCTGCCATCGACTACAACGATTATGTCGGCCGTATCGGCATCGGCCGGGTGAGGCGGGGAAGCGTCAGGGAAAAGTCGGAGGTGACGGTCATGTTGCGGCTGGGTGGTTCCGCCCGGGGGCACATCGAAACGGTCCAGACCTTCGACGGCATCGGCAGGGCTAACGTGAAGGAAGTTTCAGCCGGGGACATCGCCCTGGTCACGGGCATTCCGGACATCGGCATTTACGACACCATCGCCGACCCGGAAAATCCGGAAGCGCTGCCGGCCGTCGAAATCGACGAGCCGACCCTGACCATGGAATTCAAACCCAACGACAGCCCCTTCCTCGGCCGCGAAGGCCAGTACGTCACCAGCCGCCACCTGAAGGACCGCCTGGAGCGGGAACTCCGCTCGAACATCGCGCTCCGGATGGAGCCGACGCCGGACGGTTTCCTGGTCGGCGGGCGCGGTTTGCTGCATCTGGGTATCGTCATCGAGACCATGCGCCGCGAAGGTTACGAATTCGCCGTCGGCCGCCCCAATGTCGTTTACCGCGAAATTGCCGGCGAGAAGTGCGAGCCGATTGAACAGCTCGCCATCGACGTCCCGGAGGAATCGAGCGGCAAGGTGATGGAGCTGGTCGGGGCCAGGAAAGGCGCCTTGGACAAGATGGAACACCGTAACGGCGGCCTGCATCTGTCCTTCAAGATTCCCAGCCGGGGCCTCATCGGCTTACGCGGGCGGCTCCTCACGGCGACCCGCGGCGAAGCGGTGATGCACCACGTTTTCTGGGATTACGAACCGTACAAGGGGGACATTCCCGGCCGGGCGAACGGGGTTTTGGTCTCGTCGTCCCAGGGCAAGGCGACGGCGTACGCGCTGGACGGCTTGCAGCTTCGGGGCCAGTTTTTCATCCACCCGCAGACCGACGTCTACGAGGGGATGATTGTCGGCGAGAACTCGCGCCCGGACGATCTGGACGTGAATGTGTGCCGGGAAAAGAAGCTCACGAATGTCCGCGCCTCCGGCGCGCACGACCGCAACGCCGATCTGGCGCCGCCGCGCGAATTTTCCCTGGAGGCGGCGCTGGAATATTTGGAGGACGACGAGCTCCTGGAGATCACGCCCGATAGCTTGAGGATGCGTAAACGCGTCCGTACGGAAACGGAGCGGAAGAAAATGGAGCGGGCGGTGCGCCTGGCGGCGAAGGAGAGCGCCGGGAACGCGTCCTGACGCAACAGGAAAGCCACGGCCATGGAAACGGATGTCATCATCATCGGCGGCGGCGTGGTCGGCCTGGCTATTTTCAAAACTTTGGCTGAGCAAAACCGTTGCCCGCTACTCCTGGAACGCCACGACGCCCCCGGCCGCGAGACCTCCAGCCGGAACTCCGGGGTCGTTCACGGCGGCATGTACTACCCGCCCGGATCCCTCAAGGCGCGGCTCTGCGTGGAAGGGCGGCGCCTGCTTTATCCCCTGCTGACCCAGGCGGGCGTCAGACACGCGAAATGCGGCAAAACGATTGTCGCGGTGTCGCGGGAGGATGAAGATAACCTGGCGGAGATTTTCCAGAAAGGAACCGCGAACGGCGTCGAAGGTTTACGCTATCTCGCCAGCGGGGAAATCGCCGCGCGCGCCCCTGGAGTAAAGGCGGTGGCGGCACTGTTTTCACCGGAAACAGGCGTGGTCGACGTTCACGGACTGATGGATGCGCTCCTGAAAAATGGCGAGTCGGCCGGAGGTACGGCGGTTTTCGGCGCAACCGTGATTGGCCTCGAACCGTTGCGAGAATTGGGCTGGCGGGTCTTTTACCGCGACTCGGACGGCCCGGGCGAACTCGAATGCCGCGCGGTCGTGAACTCGGCCGGGCTGGAAGCGCAGCAGATTATGCGGCTGGTCGGGCTCGACCCCAAGGAAATGGGGCTGGAACTTAAGCCTTGCGCGGGGCGCTATTTTTCCGTCGGCGGTGAAAGCCGGAAGCGGATTTCCGGGCTCGTTTATCCGGCGCCGGAAAAAAACCTGGCCGGCCTCGGCATTCACACCGTCGTCGATTTCGGCGGCGGGGTGAAATTGGGGCCTGACACGCAATACCTGTCTCCGGCCGACGAGTACGACTATTCGGTCGACCCCGAACTCCTCGACAAATTTTTCCGCGCCGCCTCCCGCTATCTGCCGTTTCTGCGGCGGGAGGATTTGACGCCGGATATGGCGGGGGTCAGGCCGAAATTGTCCGGGCCGGGCGAAAGGGAACGGGACTTCCATATCCGGGAGGAAACGTCCGCCGGTGCCGCCGGCTTCATCAATCTGGCCGGCATCGAGTCGCCCGGTTTGACGGGATGTCTGGCTATGGGACGCTTGGTCGCGGATATGCTGGAAATTGATAGGCGTCTTCGGATAAATTACCGTAGTTGAGCGTGTCTCCGGACTCTGTACCGCCGCAAACCTCCCCACACCGTCATCCCGGCATCTGTGCGTTGAACCGGGGTATTAACGATGGAGTGCCGGGACCCAGTGGTATGAACATATGCTATATTATTTTTGACAACAAGCCTCGAATTTTTGCGTACTATGAAGTCGTTTCGTAGCCGATGTTTTTCCCACTGGGTCCCGGCACTCCATCGTATTTACCCCGGTTCAACGCCTAGACGCCGGGATGACGGTGTGGGGAGGTTTGCGTTGGAACAGGGTACGGAGCCGCGTTTCTCTGGAGGAATGGACACACCCAATTACAAGTTGGCCTACTAGTGCTTATTTGCGGTGAGGGCCAGTAATAAAGGATCGAAACATGGCAGCGGAAAATACGCCACAGTCAAACCGGCCGGCTGGGAAACGCGTTTGCGAATCCCGCACCGAACAGGTCAATGTCGTCATGCCGACGCACCTGAACGGGTACGGGGTCCTCTTCGGCGGGCAGGTGGCGATGT
The DNA here is from genome assembly GCA_031548865.1 of Planctomycetota bacterium. Lineage (GTDB taxonomy): Bacteria > Planctomycetota > SZUA-567 > SZUA-567 > SZUA-567 > JAJBSZ01. The sequence continues at coordinate 35,673 of JAVBQR010000083.1, read as the reverse complement.
GGATTGACGTGGTCGCCGGGGTCGTGGCGGCGCGGCATTGCCGGGCCCGCATCACCACCGCCGCCATGGACAATCTGCAATTCCGCGAAAGCGTCCGCGAGAGCACGCTGCTGGTCATGCAAGGCCGTCTGACCTATGCCGGAAGAACCTCGATGGAAGTGCGGGTCGACAGCTACGCCGAGGACATCCACACCGGCGCGCGGCGGCTTATCAACACCGCGTTTGTCATCGAAGTTTCGGTGGATGAGGCGGGCCGGCCGCGCGAGGTGCCGCCGCTCATCCCGGAAACGCCGGAGGAAGTGGCGGATTTTCAGGCCGGCGAAAGACGCCGCAAATTGCGTAAGGAAAAGTACGCCCTTTACGATTACTGCGAACTGCCTTGATATTCAGAACGACACCCCCACCCCGGTGTTGAGGTTCGATTTCGAAAAGCCGCTCTGGAATTCGTAATTGTAGTCCACATAGGCGTCGAATTTGCTGTTCAGGTTCGCCTTGACTCCGGCGCCGACCAGGCCGCGGCCGTTACTGGGATTGGTACCGGTGAGGGTGTAGGTCGTGTCCACGTTGTTCAGGTCGGGGTGAATGGTGCGGACGGTGGCGGCGTTGTCGCCGGCGTTGAAGATGTAGGCGGCGCGGGCTTCGGGAGTGACGACCATGCCGTTCTGGAGCTGGTAGGCCTTGTTGACCCGGACGGCGAGGGGGAATTCGACATAGTCGTTCCCGTTCGCTTCGTAGCGGTCCGGGGTACCGACGCTGGTTTCCTCGGTCCAGGCGCCTTGTTTCTGGTGGGTCCATTGCACTCCCAAAGTTGGGGTGATTCTCAGATCGCCCCGTTGGATGGTGTAACCCATGTTCAAGCCGGCGGAGACGTTGGTATTGGTGAAGCTGCCGGTTATGGTGTCGACGCCGTCCTGATCGGAAAGCTTGTTTTTGCTGCGTCCGACCGAGACGTTCGCGTCGGCGAAGACCCCGGAGACCGGGTCGTAGCTGGCGTAGGCGCCGATTTGCATGGTGTCGACGTCGTTTTTCGAAGTGCCGTCGTTCCCTTTCATTTTGCCTTTGGCGTAGCTTCCGGCAACGCCGATGGTGAGGTCGCCCCGTTCCCAGTCGTAGCCGCCGGCGAGGCCGTAGAGATGGTATTTGTAGCCGAGGTCTCCGCCCCGATCCTTTTGCTTCGACCAGGCGCCGACGCCGCCGAGCCAGATGCGGTCGACGTTTTCCTCGGGCAGGGGTCGGTCGACGAATTGGTTGGCGACAATCAGGGCGTTGGCGGAATCCGAATGGACGGAATTCGTTTGCAAACTGTAGTAGTCGGACCCCTCGACCGGGCTTACCCCTTCGAGATTGCCGCCGCCGACGCGGTCGGTTTTTTTCTCGTGGATGACGGTGAGGCGGTTCCCGAGGTTCGGCGCCAGGGGGAGCTGGTTATCGCGGGCGAACTCGGCCAGGCGCAGGCCCGCTTCCCCTCCCACATCGGCGGGGGTGTTTCCGCTTTGCGGGCTGACTTCGAGCGCCATCCCCAACGGCGCCCCGAAACAGGCGAGGGCGAGGAGGACGGCGGCGGCGGCTAGCTGGCGGATACTCATGTTTTCTCACTTGACGGAAAAGGTAAGGGACGCGAATTTCCTTCGTTTTTACTTTCCGAAAAAGGCCCGGCTGTTTCAAAACTTCTTCAAGATTTCAGTGCCATCCCAAACACCAGGAAAAATATTACCATGACTACCTCACCCCGCTGGCTTCTGGCATTGGAGAGTTCGACCCCGTTTGGCGGAGCGGCGCTGCTGCGTGACGGCGAGGTGGTGGAAGTCAGGCATCTCTCCGAAGGGCTCCGGCACGGCCGCGAACTCATGCCGGCGGCGGCGGAGCTATTGCGTGCCCAGGGATTGACGGTCAAGGAGCTCGCCGCCGTCGCGGTGTCGTTCGGACCGGGATCGTACACCGGCATTCGCGTGGGAGTGATGGCGGCGAAAGCCCTGGCTTATGCGGGCGCCTCCCGGTTGATCGCCGTGTCCAGTCTGGCCGCTTTGGCGGAGAGCGCGATTCTGGCGGAGCGGGGCGTCAAGCCGAATGAGATTGTGTATGCTTTGCAGGATGCGCGGCGGGACGAGGTTTACGCCGGGCTTTTCCAGAACCGGGACGGCCACGCGTTTCCCTTGGTTGAAGACGCGGCGATTACTCCGGAGGAAGCGGCGGCTTACTTGCACGACCTGAATACCGATCATCCCGACGCGGTCGTGCACCGGATTGGCTCGGGGTTTTCGACATACTTCGAGCTGTTCCACGATATCCGCATCCTGCCGGGTAAGGTTGAACCTGGCGCGGTCGGCACGTTGGGCTGGCGGCAGTTTTTGCAGGCGGATTTCGCCGATCCGCTGCAGTTTCAGCCGGTTTACCTGCGCCGGGACGAAGGGTCGGATTGGCGGCACGATCAGCTGATCGGCGGCAGAAGCTAATCCTACAACGCTACTTTTGCGGGAACCACCTCCGCAAAAGTAACATGAGTATAGGTTTCAGACCCCTTTCACCCCCCCACCGCACAGCGGATTTTTTATCACCCTCTGCATCCCCACCCCCAAAACGGTCGATAATATCCAGGGCGCGCCTATTTTTTCACCCCTTTTATCCCGCCGCCCACATTATCGGGACTTATGGCAACCGCCTTGCAAAACTTTCCCGGCAGCCGCCAATCCAGGCGGCGGAATCCGGAGGATGCAGCATGGGACTCTCGCAAAGCCTCTACACCGGGTATACCGGACTCTATACCCACCAGAAGAGCATGGACAACATTTCGAATAACCTGGCGAACGTCAACACCCCCGGTTACAAGAAAAACGATTTCATGTTCTCGACCATCTGGAAAAAAGCCCTCACCGGCGCCATGCCGGCGGAAGGGCCCCGCACCAGCGTCAATCCGAAGAACGTCGGCCTGGGCGTGCGCACCGGGGCGATTCTCCCCTCGTTTCAACAGGGCCCGGCCGAGCTTACCGGCGACCCCTTCGACCTCACCATAAACGGCAACGGTTTTTTCCTGGTGCGAGGCCGGCAGGGGCTGGCCCTCACCCGGGTCGGATCGTTTTACATGGGTAACACTTCCGACCCGAACCAGCGGCAACTGCTGGCCGGCGACGGCCTCGCCGTGCAGGGTTGGATGGCGCAGGGGGGCGTGGTCACGCCCAGCCAGACGGTGGGGAATATTTTCCTGCCCCAATACGGTTCGGTTCTGCAGGGAAAAACCTCCGCCAATGTCGCGATCGGCGGCGTCCTCCCGACCCGGCCCTCGAGCGCCGACACCGCCGGCGGAGCTTCGACCACATTGGAATTGAACGGCAACATGACCCCTTCCGGCCAAGGGAATACGCTCCGCACCCACATTTTCTCGGAAGTCACCACCACCAATCCCGACGGCACCGCGACGAAGGCGGTCCAGGAAATCCCGGTCGAACTCGCCTTCACCGGTCCGACGCTCTCGGATGACGGCGCCACCAACAATTATGCCTGGACCATGACCACCGTCGATTGGCCCCAGGCCGGCGCGCCCGGGGTACAGATTTATCCGGCCGCGGGCGGCAGCACTCCCTCCCCGGTTAAATTTTACACCACCGCCAGCGTCGAGGCGAATCATGGCGCCGGCGAAATCGCCACCCCGGGCATTCTCCCGGGCGCCAGCCGAGTCAGCGTTGAAACGCGGGATGCAGACGGCAACCTCACCACCCGCGCCTTCGCGATGCCTTCCGATTTCAATCTCGAATTGTCCCGCCTGACCAATCTCGCCGAGCCGCCGGTCGCCGGCGGCCTTTCCCAATGGTATGTGAACGGCAATCCGTCCGGCACCTATCCGACCACCGTCTCGGTTTACGACGAATTCACCGTCTTCGAGGCGGTCACCGACGCCGCGGGAGTCACCACCATGCAGGCGGTCCGGACAGTCGAGCCGCGTTCAAACACCCTTTACTTCAATAAAAGCGAGGTCGGCGACGACTCCACCACCTGGACCTGGAAATCCTCAGCCGGCGACGCCACCGGAACCCTGGTCTTCAACACCGGCGGCGAACTCGCCAGCCAGGCGCAAAGCGGCGGCAAAATCGCCTACGACTTTTCCAAGCTGCAATACGTCAATCAGGAGGGAAGCCTGATGGTCACGGCGGACGACGGTTATCCCGACGGCGAACTCACCGAAATCACCTTCGACGCGAACGGCCGGATCATCGGGAACTACGACAACGATACCACTCAGGTGCTGGCGATGATTGCCTTGGGGACGGTCCCGAACACCAGCGGTTTGTCGAGCCAGTCCGGTACGCTGTTTTTCCCCACGGTCGCCTCGGGGCAACTGATGATCGGCGTGGCCGGCGACGCCACGACGAATTTCGGCATTCCCCAGATTGGCGCCGGCAGCCTCACCACCGGCGAGCTGGAAAGTTCGAACGTCAATTTGTCGCAGGAATTCACCAACCTGATTTCGACCGAACGCGGTTTCCAGTTCAATTCGAAGGTGGTGACGACTTCGGACGAGATGATTCAGACGGCCTTGAATTTGAAGCGGTAGGCCAATTAAACTGATATTTGACGTTCAAATTCGCCATAGCAATCGAGTATATTGATGTGGGACCAGCACTCTCCCGCCAACTGTTTCCCCTTTGGCGGAATGTGTCCATTTATCACTTTATATCCTTTGGTTTTTAAGTACTGCACGGCTGGAATGAAGTCTTTGTCCGCCGACACCAAAACTGCGATGTCCCAGGAATCCTCCCACGCCAATTGAAGCATTGAGGTTACCAGCGCGGTATCAACGCCCTTTTCGACGGTTTGTTTTATCTCGACGCCACATTCGGCGCATCTTCTGATATCCTTATGGCAGGCCTGACAGGTTGAATATCCCTTTCGATCTCTCGGGGTGCACAAAACCTCAACCCCGGGGTAGGACTTCAATTTGTTTTCCGCCCATCTTTTGAGTTTTGTATCTTCAGGGGTATGGGGATTGTAAGACAAAAAAACATGCATGGCTTCGTAAGCAACTAAAATATTGCCACCAATGATCGACTGTACCTTGTCGGTGAACACACGGGGTACAGCCTCCCAATCGATCAGGAAATTATGGCCCACCATTGTTGACAAACCTAATTGAAAATTCCAAAAATCCACAAAGATCCGCAGCCTGTTTCTTTGCGGTGGATAAAGCGGTAGACCGGTCGTCATTGCAATTTATCCCTACTGAACAGAAAAACTGTTGAAACTAATGCAGGGGGCGTCTAAACGCCCCCTGGGGTTATAATGGCATAGGTTAAGCGCAATCCTATGCGGGTGATAAGTAAGTGCTAATTATATCCCCAATCGCCAAGCATGTCAAATGGATAGCAACCGATGTAATGCGAACGCGGCAACCAGTTCAATTCGAAGGTGGTGACGACTTCGGACGAGATGATTCAGACGGCCTTGAATTTGAAGCGGTAAATCTTGCTATTCAATCCTGGTCGGATAAAATTATCTGGCAATTCGATCCCCCTTATGCCAGGAGAACACCATGCGCTTAGCACCTGACGACATTAATCACCAAACTAAACACGGCCCCATGACCAAAGGCGAGTACGACCGGATACGCGATGCGGCGGATGCGGCGGATAAGCGAGGCGATATTGACGAATGGGACCGGCTCATTGGATTGATTCCCATGGAGCCGAGAGTGGCGATGGCTTGGAAGCAATCGTACGGCAAGGAATGGTTCGCGGACAACGAGTATGATTTGACCGAGGCGGAAATTTACTGGGGGAAGGGGTGGCTGGATGAAACGGACAACGAAAAACTCATTACCCAAAAAAGAGACGAAACCTTTCGCAAAACAGGTGTATATTGTTGTCCGTGACCATAATGAAGCCCGCAAAACACCTGAGATGCAAAAAGCAATCGCCAGCAGCAACGCCTTGTCCGAGGAAATACTCGCCGCCGTGAAAAAGTCCAAAACTATCGAGGAACTCATCAAACACGAAATGGCTCTGCAAAAACTGGATCTTCTTCTGGCGCAAACCGACCAGGACCGAACCAGCATTGCGAACGCGCAACGGGATTATCAGCAACTTCTGCGCACGGTCAAACAAATGCGCCGGAATACCGAGGAATATTTCGAGGCAAATATGTCTTTAAGGGAAACCGGCGGCGACATTGCCAAAATCCCCGCCAGCCGCGGCCTCAAGCAACTCGCCGCCAACAAGGCCCGCCTGCAAAACCGCGCTGCCTTCGCGTCGGATGAACAACGCAGCGTTTGGGAGGCCCGGGCGGTGTTGGCCGGGAAAACGGCGGAACGGCTTCACAGCCTGCATGGCGATTTGGTAAAAACCCCGCAAAAATCGCCGACAACCGCTAATCCGAATACTTGAAATTACGCCGTAACAGTTTTCCTCCGGACGGAGCCATTGCTCCGTCCGGAGGCTTTTTGCTTGACCTGTTCCGCCAATAGGAATACCATATTTTTTCTTTAATTAGGGGGCTTGTCCGATAAATTTGCCGCGAATGCCGGTTAAACCGAGGGGATTAATGGCGCATTTACGGCAAACCGTGCCAGCGGGCGAAGACCAGGCCCGCCAGCGGGTACATATTATATTATTGGCATAATATTCGTTCAAGGCATTACAGGCACGCAGTGAATCAAATAAAAACCACAGAAAGGAACGCACATGGCACGCACGAAAGCCCCGTTCGACGGCAACCAGGCCGCGGCCGAAGTCGCCCACGCGGTAAACGAAGTTTGCGCCATCTACCCCATCACCCCCTCCTCAAACCTCGGTGAAATCTGCGACTACAAGTCCAGCCTGGGCGAAAAGAACATCTGGGGAACGGTGCCCGTCGTCTCGGAACTACAGTCCGAAGGCGGCGCTTCCGGAGCCGTGCACGGGGCCCTCGCCACCGGCGCCCTCACCTCCACCTTCACCGCCTCGCAGGGCCTGTTGCTGATGATCCCGAACATGTACAAGATCGCCGGCGAACTCACCCCGACGACCTTCTACGTGACCGCCCGCACCGTCGCCTCGCACGCTCTGTCGATTTTCGGCGATCACTCCGACGTCATGGCCTGCCGGCAGACCGGCTGGGCGATGATGGCCGGCACGAACGTCCAGGAAGCGCACGACCTGGCGTTGATTTGCCAAGCCGCGACCCTGCACGCCCGGGTGCCGTTCCTCTCGTTTTACGACGGTTTCCGCACCTCCCACGAAATCCAGAAGATTGAACTCCTGTCCCAGGATGACATGCGCGCGATGATTGACGACCAGCTGGTCCGCGAATTCCGCGCCCGCTCCCTGACCCCGGACAAGCCGACCATCCGCGGCACCGCCCAGAACCCGGACGTCTTCTTCCAATGCCGCGAAGCCTGCAACGTCTATTACGACAAATGCGCCGGCATCGTCGAAGAGCAGATGAACAAATTCGCCAAACTTACCGGCCGCCAGTACAAACTGTTCGATTACTACGGCGCGCCGGACGCCGACCGGGTGATGATCATCATGGGCTCGGCCGCCGACGCCGCCCAGGAAACGGTCGACTGGCTCGCCAAGAAGGGCGAAAAAGTCGGCGTCGTCACCGTTCACCTCTACCGCCCCTTCTCGATTAAACACTTCCTCGCTGCCATCCCCCTGAAGACGGTAAAGGCTTTCGCCGTCCTCGACCGCACCAAGGAACCCGGTTCCCTCGGCGAACCCATGTACGAGGACGTCCGCACCGCTTTTGGGGAAGCCATGCAGGAGCAGAAGGACCTCTTCGGCGGCAAATGGCCCTCGATCATCGGCGGCCGCTACGGCCTCAGCTGCAAGGAATTCACCCCGGCCATGGCCAAGGCGGTATTCGACGAACTCGCCAAGCCGAATCCGAAAAACCACTTCACCGTCGGCATCGACGACGACGTCACCCACACTTCCCTCAAGTTCGATCATAACCTGGACATCGAAGCCGACGACGTCCGCCGCTGCCTGTTCTACGGCCTCGGGTCGGACGGCACGGTCGGGGCGAACAAGAATTCGATCAAGATCATCGCCGACCACACCCCGAACTACGCCCAGGGCTATTTCGTCTACGATTCCAAAAAGGCCGGCGCCATCACCACCTCGCACCTCCGCTTCGGCCCCCGCCCCATCAAGTCGACGTATCTGATTCACAGTGCCAATTTCATCGCCTGCCACCAGTGGTCATTCCTCGAAAAGTACGACATGCTCAAGGATCTCAAGGAAGGCGGCGTGTTCCTTCTGAATTCCATTTACAGCAAGGACGAAGTCTGGGACAAATTGCCCCGCGAAGTCCAGCAGCGCATCATCGACAAGAAGGCGAAGTTCTACGTCATCGACGCCTACGAAGTCGCCCACAAAACCGGCATGGGGGTGATGATCAACACCATCATGCAGACCTGCTTCTTCAAGATCGCCAACGTCATCCCGGCCGACGAAGCCATCGGCTACATCAAGGACGCGATTAAGAAGACCTATTCGAAAAAGGGCGAAGCGATCGTCAAGAAGAACAACGACGCCGTCGACCAGGCCCTGGCCCACCTCTTCCAGGTCGATTACACTGGCAAGACCGCGAACGGCCAGCCGATGCCGCCGATCGTCAGTTCGGAGGCGCCGCAGTTCGTTCTGGACACCTTGTCGAAGATCATGGTCAACGAAGGCGAAAGCCTCCCGGTGTCGAAGCTGCCGATCGACGGCACCTTCCCCACCGCCACCACCCAGTGGGAAAAGCGTAATATCGCCCTGTCGATACCGGTTTGGGAAAAGGACCTCTGCATCCAGTGCGGCAAGTGTTCGGCGGTATGCCCGCACGCCGCCATCCGCCTGAAGATTTACGATGCGAAGGAAGCGGAAGGCGCGCCGGCCACCTTCAAGGTCGCCGACGCCCGCGGGAAACAGGTCGAAGGCAAGAAGTGCACTATCCAGGTTTACCCGGAAGACTGCACCGGCTGCGGATCTTGCGTCTCGGTCTGCCCCGTGCATGACAAGGCGGATGAAAAGCGGAAGGCCATCAACATGCACGCCCAGCCCCCGCTCCGCGCCGCCGAAGCCGAGAACGTCAAGTTCTTCGAGAACATCCCCTATACCAAGGACGGTCTGTTCCCGATCAATACGGTCAAGGGGTCGCAACTGCGTCAGCCCTTGTTTGAGTTCTCCGGCTCCTGCGCGGGCTGCGGCGAAACGCCCTACATCAAGTTGGCGACGCAATTGTTCGGCGACCGTATGCTCATCGCCAACGCCACCGGCTGCTCCTCGATTTACGGCGGCAACCTGCCGACCACCCCGTTCGCGCAGAACTGCGACGGCCGCGGTCCGGCTTGGGCGAACAGCCTCTTCGAGGACAACGCCGAATTCGGTTACGGCATGCGTCTCGCGGCGGACAAGTTCATGGGCCAGGCCAAGGAAGCGATCAACGCCATGGCGACCGGCGGCTGCCTGAAGGACAAGCAGGACCTGGTCAAGCAGATTTGCGAAGCGAAACAGGTCACCCAGGAAGACATCGACGCCCAGCGGAAACGCGTGGCCGAACTGAAGGACGCCCTGAAGAAGTGCCAGTCGAACGAAGCGCGCAACCTCGAGGCCATCGCCGACTACCTGGTGAAGAAATCGGTGTGGATCATCGGCGGCGACGGCTGGGCCTACGACATCGGTTACGGCGGACTTGACCACGTCCTCGCCAGCGGCAAGAACGTGAATGTCCTGGTCCTCGACACCGAAGTTTACTCGAACACCGGCGGCCAGGCCTCGAAGTCGACCCCGATGGGCGCGGTGGCCCGTTTTGCCGAAGGCGGCAAAGTCACCGGCAAGAAGGACCTGGCGATGATTTCCATGACTTACGGAAACATCTACGTCGCCAAGGTGGCCTTGGGCGCGAACGACGCCCAGACCATCAAGGCCTTCCTCGAGGCGGAGGCCTATGACGGCCCGTCGATTATCATCGCCTACTCCCACTGCATCGCCCACGGCATTCGCGGCATGGCGGACGGCTTCGGGATGGGCTTCGCGGAACAGAAGAAGGCGGTCGAGTCCGGCCACTTCCCGATTTACCGCTTCAACCCGGACCTGATCCAGGAAGGCAAGAACCCGCTCCAGCTCGACTCCAAGGTGCCAAGCATTTCCTACACCGATTGGGCGATGGGCGAGACCCGCTTCCAGACTTTGGCGAAGCGCGACCCGGCGGTGGCGGAGAAGTTCGCGACTCAGGCGGCGTGGGAGGAAGCGCTCCGCTGGAGGATTTACGAACAGATGGCGCAGATGGACTTCTCGAAGAAGTAGTGCTTGCGGGAAGTTGCTGTTTGCGGGTAAGATACGCACCGGGCCGCTCCGAGCAATCGGAGCGGCTTCTTTCGACCAAAGAGGCCCATCCATGGCGTCGATTTACCCACCCCACGGACCGCAGGACCAAACCCGCGCCAATCTGGTTCCGGCGGAGGAACGCGATTACCTCGACTTCAGCCTGGAATTTTGCGGCAAGATTCTCGAGCGCCGCCCGAACCATCCCCACGCCCTGGCCATCGCCGCCTTCCGGCTGACGGAACTGGGGTTTTACACCGACGCCCTCCTTCTGGATCAACGCCTGGCCGAACTGCGTCCCGCGGATCCGCTGGTGTTTTACGATTTGGCCTGCAGTTACGCCCTGGTCGGCCTGCCGGACATGGCCATCGAATCCCTGGCCAGCGCCGTCCGCCACGGCTACCGCGACACCCGGCACATGACCGGGGACGACGACCTCAAGTCGCTCCGGGGCGATCCCCGCTTCCAGGAAATCGTCATGATGCTGGGCGGAACACCTTTAATGCCTTGATTTCGGCATGACCTCGAGCAAGGGCGGATTTCCTGTTTGACCCCCATTTCCCGTTTGTAGTATAATCGTCGCACAGACTAACCAAACCGCCCCGGCCGCCCGCCGTGGCGGCATTTTTTATTGTGATTGCGTTCGGCAACCACCGGTGAAGGAAACGGCAAACATGAAAACTGACGACATCCGCGATAAATTCCTGAACTTCTTCGCCTCGAAGGGCGCCCGCATCGTGGCCTCGGACTCCCTAGTCCCCCACAACGACCCCACCCTCCTTTTCACCGGCGCCGGCATGAACCAGTTCAAGGACCAGTTCATGGGTCTCAGGATCGAGTACCGCACCGCCGCGACCAGCCAAAAATGCATCCGCACCGGCGACATCATGAACGTCGGCGTCACGCCCGCCCACCAGACTTTTTTCGAAATGCTGGGGAACTTCTCCTTCGGCGACTACTTCAAGAAGGAAGCCATAACCTGGGGCTGGGAATTCCTCACCAAGGTCATGGGCATACCCGAAGCGCGCCTGCAGGTCAGCGTCCACGACTCGGACGACGAGGCTTTCGGCATCTGGGAAAATATGGTCGGCCTGCCGCAGGAGAAAATCACCCGCCTGGGGGACCACGACAATTTCTGGCCGGCCGACGCCCCGAAACTCGGCCCGAACGGCCCCTGCGGCCCCTGTTCGGAAATCTTTTACGACCGCGGCGCCCAGTTCGGCTGCGGCAAACCCGACTGCGGCATAACCTGCGAATGCCGGCGCTGGGTGGAAATCTGGAACCTGGTCTTCACCCAGTTCGACCGCCAGTCCGACGGCTCCCTGGTCCCCCTTCCCCAGCGGAACATCGACACCGGGATGGGCCTCGAGCGCATCGGCGCCTGCCTCCAGGGCGTCCCCACCAATATGGACATCGACATTTTTGTCCCGCTCGTGCAGGCCGTCGCCGACATCGCCGGCAAGAAGTACCACGCGAAAAAAGAGGACGACGTCCTCATGCGCCGCATCGCCGACCACATCCGCGCCGTGACTTTCTGCATCGGCGACGGCGTCCTGCCGGCGAATTCGCACCGCGGCTACATCCTGAAACGGCTCCTCCGCCGCGCTGTCATCGACGGCCGCAACCTCGGTATCCGCGAGGCGTTCCTGCATAAGCTGGTCCCGCTGGTCGGGAAAGTCATGGCGAAGCCGTATCCGGAAATCCTCGCCCACGCCGGGTCGATTGCCGACACCGTTTCGCTGGAAGAAGCGAAGTTCCTCGCCACCCTCGACCGGGGCCTGACCCGCATCGAGCAGGCGGTGGCGGAGGCGAAAAACTCCGGGCACCGCAATCTCCCGGGTGCGACCGCCTTTGAACTCTACGACACCTACGGCTTCCCCTATGAACTTTCCGAAGAGGTGGTCGCCAGGGAAGGCCTCGCCGTCGACCGCCCCGGCTTCGACTCCGCCATGGCCGAAGCCAAGGCGAAGGCCCGCGAAGGCGCGAAAATGAAAGGGGACGTCTTCGCCAAGGGGCCGCTGCAGGAAGTCAAGAAAATCACCTCCGCCACCGCCTTCACCGGTTACGACACCCTGGACGGGGAAGCGCGGGTCCTCGCCGTGGTCACCGGCGACAAACTCGCTGACCAGGCCGGGCAGGGTTCGGCAGTCACGGTGATTCTCGACCACACGCCGTTCTACGGCGAATCCGGCGGGCAGGTCGGCGACACCGGACTGGTGATCGGCCCGGGGAACCTCGTGATCCGGGTCGAGGACACGCAAAAGCTGGACGGCATTTTCCTCCACCTGGGCGAAGTCGAAAGCGGAGTCGTCAAACCGGGCCTGACCGTGCAGGCGAAGGTCGACGCCGAGCGCCGCCTCGACATCATGCGTAACCACACCACCGCCCACCTTCTCCATCACGCGCTCCGGCGGGTCCTTGGCGACAAGGCGGAACAGAAAGGCTCCTACGTCAGCCCCGAGCGGCTCAGGTTCGACTTCCAGCATCCCGCCGCCCTGACGCCGGGCGAGAAACGGGAAATCGAGGACATCGTCAACCGCCGCATCCTCGAGAACGCCCCGGTCGTCACCAAGGTCCTCCCCATCGACGAAGCGCGGAAGACCGGCGCCATCGCCCTCTTCGGCGAAAAGTACGGCGACACCGTCCGCGTCCTCTTCACCGGCGACTTCTCCACCGAACTTTGCGGCGGCACCCACATGAAAGCGACCGGCCCCATTGGCTCCTTCCGCCTGGTGGCGGAGGAGTCCATCGCCGCCGGCGTACGGCGTATCGAGGGGGTGACCGGCAATGCCGCGTTCAGGCTTTCGCGGGAACAAGGCGAGCAACTCGCCGATTTGTCCCGTGAACTCAAGACCCCGGCGCGGGATCTATTGGACCGGCTGAAAGGCATGTCCCTGCAAATCCGCGAGCTGGAGAAGAGCCTGTCGCAGGCGAAATTGCAGGCGGCCCGGGGGATAATCAACGCCGCGCCGGCGGTCGATTTGCCCGGCGGGGGGAAGCTGCTGACGGTCGACGCCGGTGAAATCGGCGGCAAGGAAATCGGCGAACTGGCCCGCGAAGCGGTGGCGCGGCTGGGCGATCAGGCGGCGGTGATCCTCGCCGGCCGCGACGGCGACAAGGCCGCCCTGGCGGTGGGCCTCGGCAAAGCCGCTTCGGCCGGCCGCCTGAAGGCCGGGGACATCGTCAAGCGTTTGGCGCCCCTGATTGGCGGCGGCGGCGGCGGCAAGGCCGATTTCGCCCAGGCCGGCGGCAAGGAGCCGGGTAAGCTCCCCGAACTCCTGGCCGCGGCGCCGCAGGTGGTGCGGGAGCTCCTGGGTTGATTGCGGTCAGGCCCGCGTATATAATTTTCCTAAGGTGCCAGGGTGAAATTTTATACCGGTCTCGGCTGGCAATCGTGATTTTGCAGAGGATTGGCGCGGGTTCAATATGGATGTCAATGGCGACAAACGGTTCGAGGCAGCGCTGGCGTTATTGGAGGAGCGGCGTTTCATGGAGGCGGTGGACGCTTTCTCGGAATTGGTGGCATTGTCGCCGGACATGACCGGGGCGTACGGGAATCGCGGGCTCGCCTACTTGAACCTGGGCCGCGACGACGAGGCGAAGAGCGATTTCGAGACGGTTCTGCAGCTGGATCCCGAGGACGCCATGGGGCACAGCATGTTGGCGGAGATTTGCCGCTTCCACGGGGATCTCCGCGCGACCTTGCGGCATGTCACGGAAGCCCTGGAAATAGCGCCCGACGAACCCCAGGCATATTTCATTCGCGGCTGGTTGTTTGCCCGGGCCGGGCAGTACGAGATGGCGGTGGAGGATTTGGACCGGCATCTGGAGTTGACCGACTCCAACGAGCACGCCGAGGTGCGGGATTTCGCCGAGGCCTGCCGGGTTTTGGCAGGGGACGACCCCCGGGACGAAAACGGTGGGGAACTGCGCGGCCGCGAGGTGGTGAACGATTATTTTGGGCGTTTCGGCTGGTCGTTCGATTGTTCGCCGAATCCGGATTTTTACGAGCAGGACTTGCCATGCCTTTATGCGCATTGCATCCGCAACCGTGCGCCCTTGTCGTCGGAGACGGCGGAGGGTTGTCCGGCCTTCGGGTATTCGTGCCCGGGCGGGGCGGAGCAGGTGGCGTGGTGCCGGGGTCATCCGCCGCTTTTTGATTGAAAAGCGTCAAGAGAAAGGAAGACAGTGGGAGAGATTCGCCTATCCTGTTTCGCCGCCCCCTGGGGGGCTGACGGCACCATTCAGGCCATAACCGACGTTGCGGACTGCGGGTTCGAGGGGCTGGAATTCCCTTCGGAGGTGGTGCGGCGTTTCGAGGATCGTCTGCATGTCTTCGAGGAGATCCTGGACACGGCCGGCCTCAGGCTGTCGAGCCTCCTGCAGCGGGTAAACCTTCTCGACAAGGACAAGGCTGACGAGCAGGTCGAGAAGGCCGCCAATTCCGCCCGCTTCGCCGGTTCCACCGGCCGCGGCAACCTGATTATCCACCATTCCGAAGCCCTGAACGCGCCGGTTACCGACGACGACTGGCTGACGGTGGGGGCGATTGTGGAGGAGATTGGCTGCCGCTGCCAGGACTTCGGCATCAATTTGTGTTTTATGCCCAAGGCCCGGCATTTCGGCGATTCGGAGAAGGATTTGAAACGCCTGCTGTCCATCACCAATCCGGAGGTGGTGTACCTGGCCTTGGACACGGCGGAGCTGGTTCTGGCCGGGATGGATCCGGCGAAAGTGATTAAGAGTTACCAGCAGCGTCTCCGTTCGGTGCGTTTCCGGGACGCCTCGGGGGCGAAGCGCCGGGCCGAGGTGACGAGTTCGCGGCCGGGCACGGCGCCGCAGTTTGGCCGGGGGGCGGTGGATTTCGAGGTGGTCTCGAAGGCGCTTGTCGACATCAAGTACGACGGCTGGGTGACGGTGGATGTGACCGGCGAGGCGGCCGGGGCGAAGGAGGCGGCGCTCTCCGGGTACCGTTTCGTGATGCGGCGGTCCGGGCTGTTTCCCTATTGAAGGTGGATGATGGCGACATTGCATTTGCTGGTCGGTTTGCCTTGCAGCGGCAAAAGCACTTACGCCCGCCGGCTTGAAGAGGAGACAAACGCCTTCCTGCTGTCTCTCGACGTCTGGCATTTGCAGTTGTTCGGGGACGATGTCGGTGATGCGCGTCACGACGCCAGGCACATGGTCATCGAAAATATCATGTGGGGTATCGCGAAACGCATTTTGGAGTTGGGCGGCGACGTGATACTGGATTATGGCTGCTGGGCGCGGGCCGAGCGGGACGATTACCGGAACCGGGCCAAGAGACTCGGCGCGGATTTCAGGTTGCATTATATGGACGTCCCCCACGCGGAATTATACCGGCGGCTCGAGGAGAGAAATAGGCATCTTCCCGAAGGATCATTCAAAATTCCCAAAACGGAAATGGACCGATATATCCCTTTATTCCAGCCTCCCGATGCGGATGAACTTGTTTAGGGCTGGTGAAAAAACCACGAATGCCCCTTGACAAGCCCTTGACCCCGAAGCCCAAACCATGCACGAAAACGCCATCCTCGCCTCGCTTCCGAAACTTTTTCAAACCAGCAATCCAAACGTCCTCACCGGCTCCGGCCCCGACGATTGCGCCCACCTGCTCGTCCCCGGTAAACGCCTCGCCGCCTCGACCGACGCCTTTGTCGAAAACTCGCACTTCACTTCCGACACCCCGCCCCGCCTCATCGCCAAAAAATGCCTCGTCGCCTCGCTTTCCGATTTGGCCGCTTCCGGCTGCCTCCCCCAGTTCGCCCTGGTCTCCCTCTGCCTCCGGAAAGGGCTGCCGGAAAATTGGGCCGCCGCCTTCGCCCAGGCCTTGGCCGAAACGGCCCGGGAATACGACACCGCCATCGTCGGCGGCGACATCGTCGCCTCCAAGGACGCCGTCTGCGTCTCCGTCACCGTCCTGGGTTTTCCCCTCCCCGGCGGACCGCTTCTCCGCTCCGGCGGGAAACCCGGGGACGTGATCGCGGTTACGGGCGACCTCGGCGGCTCCATTCTCGGCAAACATCTCGAACCCACCGCCCGCTTCAAGGAAATCGCGGTTTTCATGCAATACTGCCGGGAACTGAACCTGGCAACCCCCGGCGCCGCCATGGACATCTCGGACGGCCTCGCCCTCGACCTGTCGCGCCTCTGCCGGGAAAGCGGCGTCGGCGCCGAAATTGACGCGGCGCGCGTCCCGGTGTCGGAAGCGGCGAAGAAACTGGCCGAGACTTCGGGACAAACCCCGCTCAGCCACGCCCTCGCCGACGGCGAGGATTTCGAACTCATCCTCGCCATGCGGCCGGAAATGTGGGCCGGCTTCGCAGCTTATTATGCCCGGCACGGCCAAGGCCTGGCGCCCTTCACCGCCATCGGCCGTTTGACCGAAGCGGAAGGATTATACCTCCTGGACGACCGGGGGCGGCGGCGCCCGCTGGCGGCGAAAGGATACGAACACACATGGTGAAAGCTCTCGGCGTTTCCATGCAGATGACCCTGCGCACCCGCGCTCCCGAAGAAACCCGCGAAGTGGGACGGGCGATCGGCGTCGCCTGCCGGGGCGGGGAAGTGCTTTTCCTGCGGGGCGATTTGGGTTCGGGGAAGACCTGTCTGGTCCAGGGCCTCGCCGCCGGTCTGGGGGTGGGGACCCGGGTGACCAGCCCGACCTTCACCCTGCACGGCGAGTATCCCGGCCGATTGGTCCTGAACCACCTGGATTTGTACCGTCTGGACGAAGGGGCGGATTTGTCCGGTCTGGGGATAATGGAAATGCTTGCGGAAGCGGGGACGGTGACGGCGGTGGAGTGGCCGGAACTGTTGGCCGGATACCACGGCCCGCGTTTGGAAGTGTCACTGACCGATTGCGGCGCCGGCGAACGGGAGCTGGTGTTTACGGCGTACGGAACGATGCACGCCCATCTCCTGGAACGCTGATATACCGGAGACACTTTGAAATCAGGGGACATGTTGGAATGCCGGTGAAATAAGGACAACTATCGATAAACGCGAGGACTACGGGGACATGATGTTTAATTATCCGGTGGTTTGGATAGTTAAATTTCGTGTCCCCGTAATCCGGCATCACTCCTACTTCGACAGCCATTTGGCGATGCGGCGGGTGTAAGGCGGCATGATAACATACATCAGGAGCCCGACCAGGCACATCGACTGGATGAGCTGTTTCAGGCCGAAGGTACCCAAGACCGGCACCGCCTCGTCAATCTTTCCCAATACCCACGGAAGCGTCATCGACAGCGGCCACACCACCGACACTGTCGTCAGCCACTGTTTCCAGCGCCGGGGCGGGCGGTTGCCTTCGGTTACCGAGGTGAACCAGTAGTCGACGCCGCTGGCGATGTCCAGTTTTTCCGGTTCTTCCAGGTGTTCCTTCAATTCATCGATTAGGTCGCGCCGGGTGTCGGAATGGATCCAGTTCTCGGCGTCTTCGCGGCTGGCGAAGCGGGCGGCGATTTCGTATTGGTGCCCGCCGGCCGGGGGACGCACCACATGGCTCCCCATATGCCCCTTGAAGCGGGAGACCGCGGCGATGGCTTTGTGGAGCCAGGCCTCGTAGTCGTCGTGATGATCCGACTTGGCGCGATGCTTGATGATGAAAGAAACTTGATCCGAATATACCGCGTCGGGTTGGGAGGGTTGGGAACGTTTGGCAGAAGCTGCGGCGGATTTTGTCTTTCGGGTGGACATGGAGGGCTTTTCCTATGCATGCTGCGGCCGACGTGCTTTTGTAAATAAAAAACTGGACTTTTGCAAAATCACCATTCAAACCGCCGAATGGCGATTTTGTAATAGCAAAAACCCCTGAAATTCGGGGAAAAACGATTTTTGCAAAGTGGCGATTGGCGGTTTAATCGTCACTTTGCAAAACTTCAGTTAAAACCCCCTTCGGGAAGGATCCGCCGGGATTTCCCTGGCGCAAATGGAACGCCGAAACCGTCACTTGCCCGACCCGGCCATTTCCCGCGCCTGGCGTGACGTTCTGAACAACCTGGCGGCGGGAACGCCAAGGCCGTCCGAAATGCCTGGTGTCTCCGCTATATCAGGGGGAACCCACCAATCTCGACAATTCCTCGCCGGCATGTTTCAGGGCCTCGGCCGGCGTCGCGCGACCGCACACCGCGGCATGCACGGCGCCGCCGAGGATTTCCTCGAATACCCGCTCCTCGATTTTACCGGCGGTGGTCACTTTTGAAACGCTTCGCCACTGGCTGAGGGAGAAGCTTTCCACCGCGGTGGGAAGCCAGGGATAGAGGGAGGAAACTTCCGGGCTGTCGTAGACCAGCCGCGACGGCGGGGCTCCCCCAAGGATGGTGAAGGGGATCATCAGCTCGTTCGCGGAGAACCAGGAAACGAACTCCCGGGCCGCATCCAGTTTCCGGCTGTGCCGGTTAACCCCGAGGGTCCAGCCGCCCAGGAGCGGCATGCCGCCGGGAATGATGTCATAGCCGATGCGGCCGACGATTTTGGATTTCCGGCGGTCGCTCAGTTCCGCCACATGGCCAAGGAACAGGATCATCATCGCCGCTTCCCCCCGGCTGAACAGGCGGACCTGCTCGTCCCACCAATGCTTCTCGGAACCCGGCGCGGCGTATTGGTAGCTGTCGACGTAATTCCGTAGCGCCGCCTCGGCGGCAGGGCTGGCCAGGAGCCGGAGCATGCTGTCCGCCTCGAAGGGCAAATCCGCGAAGGCCATGAGCCGGGGAAGGAATTCGCAGACCGCCGCGTTAGGGAATTGCGCCCCCAGGGTGAGGCCATACTTGAGGGGCGACTCCGGATTGAAGCGGCGGGTGAAAAACTTGCCGATGTGGTTGAATTCCTCCCAGGTGCGCGGGGCACGGAGGTCGTAACGGTGCTGCTTGCGGAAGCTGGAACGCAGGTAGGGGTCGTTGAAATAATCCTTGCGGTAGAACAAGAGCTGCGCGCCGAAGAGGTACGGCACGGCATAGTAGTGCCCGTTGTAGCGGCAGTAGGCGTCCAGGACGCCGGGCAGCCAGTCGCCGGCGTTTTTCCGCTTTTCCTCGAGCCAGGCGTCCAGTTCGAGGAGGAGTCCCTCCGCCGCCACTTCGCCCAGCCAGGGCTGGTCGATTTGCAGGATGTCGAAGCCGGCCCGGGCCGACGGGTCCCTGAGAATTTCCCCGATTTCGAGAATGGATTTCCGGGTGATTTCCACCCGGTGCCCGGCGCTCTTTTCGAAGGAAGGCAGCAAGAGCTCCAGGGCGGAGCAGGAGGCGCCGGCTAGCAAGAGGGCGCGTATCGGCTTGGCGCCGGGCTTGATGCGGCGGGAGGGCGGCGGCGCGGCCGGCGCCTCTCCCGGCTGGGTAATGTCGAGGAGCACCTGGCGGCGGGGGGTAACGGCGGGATTGTTTTCCACCCGCTCCAGCAGCAGATCCGCCGCCGCCTGCCCCAAGCCCTTGGCGTCGCGGCGGAGGACCACGGCGGCGCCGGCAAGGTCGGTCGGCGCCCAGGAACTTTCCCCCAGGGTGATGAATTTCGGATTCTCTTCCGGCGCCAGCAGTCGGACCGCTTTCTGACTGCCGGCCGCCAGGAGGCCGGAGGTGGTGATTATCGCATCCGGAACCGGCTGGCCGTTCAGGCGGACCACCACCGAACTGAAAGCGCTTTCCTTGTTGAAGTTAGTCTCCACCACCCATTGTTCCGGATTGGCCGGGAAGCCGCCCGCGGCCAGCGCCCGCAGGAACCCGTCGGCAGAGGCGCGTTCGCTGGAGTTTTCCAGCGGTCCCGTGACCAATAGCGGCCGGCGCATGCCGCCTTCCAAAAGGCGTCTGGTCAGGCCTTCGAGGCCGGCGGCGCAGTCGTACTCGACCAGGGGGAAGCGCCCGCCGGCCGGCCGGCGCTCGGCAAACACCAGGGGAATGCCGTTGTCCACCAGGCTTTGAAACATCTCCGCCGATTCCGGCTGGCAGGTGACGATAATCATGCCGTCCACGTTTTGCTTAACCAATTGTTCGATGGCCCGCTGTTCCCGGGCCTGAATTTCCGAAGTGACGCAGAGGATGGCGGTGAAGCCGCGTTCCCCCAGGCGATGGTCGACGCCGGAGAAAAATTGGGCGAAGTTCGGGTCGACCACGGAAGGCAGGATGACGCCGACCAGCCGGGTTTTGCGGGTTTTCGTGTGGTTGCGGGTGGGTATGATGGCGCGGTAGCCGGTTTCCCGGATGGCGGTCTGCACCCGCTGCACCGTCGCGAGGCTGACGTTGCGGTTCCCTTTGAGAACGTTCGAGACCGTGCCCAGGGATACGCCCGCAGCGTCGGCGACATCCTTCATTGTCACGTGTTCAGCCATGTATGCGCCCAAAAGAAAAAGGTATGACGCCATAACGCGCGTCATACCCGTGCAAAGAAAAGGAAGAGTTTAGAATTTGGGCGGGTTTTTGTAAATGCCGATGTCGTCCTTGCCGAGAATCTTGACCCCGGTGTCGATGCCGGCGGTGGGGACGTGCCCGAAGCCCTTGAACATCGAGGGGACTTCGGTGGGATGGTGGGCGGCGTAGGCCAAGAGCATCGACATGTAGCCCATGAGATAGGGGTTCTGGCCGACCGTGCCGCGGATTTCTCCCTTCTCGATCAGCTCGATGACCGGCAGGCCGAAGTCGAAGGCCATGATGCTGACTTTCCCCTGGAGGCCGAGGGAGCGGACCGCGGCGGCGGCGCCGGGACCGGGGTTGCCGTGGGCGCCGAAGATGCCGTTGATTTCCTTATTCGCCTGGAGCATGGCAGTGATTTGCGTTTCCGCCTTGGCGACGTCGCCCTCGTCGTTCACGACCGCGACGATTTTCGCGCCGGGGGCCGCGTCCTTCAGGCCGGCTTCGAAACCGTCCTGGCGTTTCTTGAGGTGATCGGGGCCGGGGAAGGTGCAGATGCCGATGCGGGCGGCGTCACCGAGCCATTCGCCCATGGCCTTGCCGGCTTCGTAGCCGGCCTGGTAGTTGTTGGTGCCGACGAAGCAGAGGCGCTTCGAGCCGGGGGCGTCGGAATCGAAGGTGATGACCGGGATTTTCTGCCCGATGGCGCGGTTGATGGCGGGGATCATGGTGTTGGCTTCGCCGGCGGTGCAAATGACGCCGTCGATTTTCTTGGCGACCAGCTGCTCGATGGCCCGGGCCTCGAGGGTGGCGTCCCATTCGGCCGGACCCTGCAGCTCGGTCTTGACATGGGGGCCGATAGCCTTGGCGGCGTCGACCATGCCGGCGTAGGCCCAGTTGAAGAATTCCGAACCCTTGAGAAACACGACCATGCCGTAGGTCTCGGTGGGCCGTTCGGCGGCGGACGCCGGCGCGCCGACGACTCCGCACATCACGGCGACCAGCGCCGCCAGCAGCAATTTCCTGAACATAGTCTTCCTCCACATTAAAGATAAACCGCGATAGGCTCATATACCCACTTGTCGGCCACAAGCCGACCCTGACGCGCGGAAACCGCGCTAACGCTTTCCGCGGTTGAACACGAATTCGCTCACCAAAATGGCCGCCAGCAGCATGCCGCCGTTGACGATGTCCTGCCAGTAGGTGGAAATGCCGGTCATGACGAAAGCCCCGTTCACCACCGCCAAAAACAGGACCCCGAGCAAGGTCGAGGCGATGCCGCCCGAGCCGCCGTTCAGGCTCGCCCCGCCGACCGCCACGGCGGTGATGACCTTCAATTCGGAATTTTGCCCGTAGGAATTGTTGGCTCCGCCGTATTGGGCCGCGACGATGACCCCGGCCACCCCGGCCAGAAGGGACGAGACCCCGTAGACGAAGTAGCGCATCGAGTTGACCCGGATGCCGGAAAGGCGGGCGGCGCGCTCGTTGCCGCCGATGAAATACACCTGCCGGACAAAGGCGTTATGCTTGAGTAGGAGCCAGAATAGAACGGCCAGCACCGCGAAAATCCACAGGGGAATGGGGATGTCGTGCCAGTAACCCTGGCCGATCTCCTGGAAGGCCTCGGGGAAACCGACCACGGTCCGGCCGTCGGTGATGGCCAGGTTGAAGCCCTTGAGGGTAAGCATCATCGCCATGGTCACGATGAAGGGGTGGACCTGGAGAAGGTTGATGAGTTTGGCGTTCAGGAGGCCGACCAGGAGGGCGAGGACCAGGGCCAGGACAATCGCCAGGGGCCAGGCCGCGCCGCGGTTCATGAACATGCCGGCGGCGATGGCCGAGGCCGGCAGGACGGCGCTGATCGAGAGGTCGATGCCGCCGGTGATGATTACCAGGGTCATCCCCAGGGCCATGATGGCTTCCGGGAGAAACGCCATCAGGGTCACTTCGATATTGAACGGGCTGAGGAAGGCTTCGTACTTGGCGGCCATGATTACGACGATAATCAGGATCGCCGCCAGCAAGCCGAGGTATTGCAGGCCAATCCCTTCCAGCACGCGCCGGGGCAGGCTTTTCTCAATGGGTGGCATGGCGCATCACCTCCGCTTGGGTCAGGTTGAGGTTTGGGAGGTCCGCGGCCACGCGGCCTTCGCGAAACACCAGCAGGCGATCCGCCAGCCCCAAGACCTCGGGCAGCTCCGACGATATGACCATCACCCCGACCCCTTGTTTCGCGATGTCCCGGAGATACTGGTGGATTTTCGCCTTCGCGCCGATGTCCACGCCCCGGGTCGGCTCGTCGGCGATGAGGATTTGCGGCTTGGCGGAGAGCCATTTGGCGAGCATCGCCTTCTGCTGGTTGCCGCCGGAGAGGTTGATGATGTTCAGGCTGTCGTTCTTGGGGCGGATGTCCAGGAGCTCCAGGAATTCGGCGGAACGGCGGCGGATGGCGGCGAAATCCAGCACGTCCATGCCGGAGGAAAAGGAACGGAGCGACGCCGAGGCAATGTTCCGGCGCACCGACATGGTGAGGAAAAGGCCCAGTTCCTTGCGGTCCTCCGAGAGGTAGCAAATCCCCTCGCGGATGGCGTCGGCGGGATTCCGGATGCGCAGCGTTTTACCGCGCAGGACGACTTTGCCGCTCGAGGGCTTTTCCGCCCCGAAGATGGCGCGGGCCGTTTCGGTGCGGCCGGAGCCGACCAGGCCGGCGAAGCCGAGAATCTCGCCCTCGCGTAACGAAAGGGAAACGTCGCTGATTTTCCCGGCGAGGTTGAGGCCCTCGACCCGGAAAATTTCCTGGCCGATCTTTTCGGCCTTCGGGGGGTATAAGTCGGTCATGTCGCGGCCGACCATGAGGCGGATCACCTCGTTCGTGTCGGTGGCGGCGGCGGGCACCGTATCAACCAGGAGTCCGTCCCGGAGCACCGAAATGCGGTCGGCGATAGTGAAGACTTCGGAAAGTTTGTGCGAGATGTAGACGATGCCGACCCCTTGTTGGCGGAGATTCCCGATGATGCCGAAGAGGTGATCGATTTCGGAATCGGAAAGGGCGGAGGTGGGCTCGTCCATGATGAGCACCCGGGCGTCGAGGGACAGGGCCTTGGCAATCTCGACCATCTGCTGCCAGGCGACGGAGAGTTCGCCGGCCTTGACGTCGGGGTTGATGTCCAGGCCGATCCGGGAAAACAGCCGCCCGGCGTCGCGGCGCATCCGTTTCCAGTCGATGAACCCGGGGAGCCAGGTCGGTTCGCGGCGGCAGTAGATGTTCTCCGCCACGGTCATGTTGGGGGACAGGGACAACTCCTGGTGCACGATGCTGATGCCGTGCGCCCGCGCCGTGGCCGGGTCGGACAGGCGGATGGCGCGGCCGTTCATGACGATTTCGCCGGCGTCGGGCTGGTGGCTGCCGGTGAGGACGTTCATGAGGGTCGACTTCCCGGCGCCGTTTTCGCCCACCAGGGCGTGCACTTCGCCGGGCAGGACGTCGAAAGTCACTTTCCGCAAAACCGGGTTTCCGGAAAAACCCTTGTCGATGCCGCGCGCCTCGAGAACGGGAGCCGTTCCGGGAACGGAAGTGGTCGGGCTCATTGCCTTCTCTCCTTTCTCCGCCGGTAGGCGTCCACCGCCACGGCCGCGAGCAGGATAAGCCCGCTCACCGCCTGTTGCCAATTGGGAGAGCCGTTCAGGAGCACGAAACCGTTGTTGATGAGGGCGAGGAGGGTCACCCCCAGGGCCGAGCCGAGGATCGAACCGGTCCCGCCGGACATGCTGGCTCCGCCGATGACCGCGGCGGCGATGGCCCGCATTTCGGCCGACATGCCGAAGCCGGAAAAGCCCATGGCGAGGCGGCTGGTCATGAACAGGGCGGCCATTCCCGCCAGCACCGCCGAGGCGATGAACACGGCGAACACCACCCAGCGCACCGGCATGCCGGCCAGCCGGGCCGCTTCGTAATTCATGCCGATGTAATAAGCCTGGTGCAGGGGCCGCCAGATACGCGTGAGTATTTCAAGAAGCAGCAGGCAGACGATACTCAGGAAAAACGGCAGGGGAATCCCGACCACCTTGGCGCGGCTGATGGCGAGGTAGGATTCGGGGAGGCCGGACACGTAGTAGCCGGAAGTCAACACCAATGCCGCGCCGCGGGAAATCGACATCATGGCCAGGGTTACGATGAAAGGGGCGATGCGCGCCCGCGCCACCAAGCAGCCGCTCAGGGCGCCGACGCCGGCGGCAATCAGGAGCCCCACCGGAATCGCCAGCCACACCGCCACCCCGCCCTTCAGGAGGAGGGTGGTGGAGACGCCGGTCAGGGCCAGGACCGAACCGACCGAGAGATCGATCCCCCCGACCATCAAGACCAGGGTGAGCCCCGCCGCCATCAGGAGATCGTACACCATGCCGTTGGCGATGGCTTCGAAGTTCTTCCAGTCGAGAAACGCCTCGCTCTTGTAAACCGACAGGAACAGCGCGACCGCGAGGATAATCAGGACAAGCGTCGTTTCCCGGGACTTCAACCAGCCTGTCCCGCCGCCCGTTTGCCCGACCGCGGCCACCGCACCGCCCCCTGGGTCGATTCTATCGTCCATGACTCACCTTTCCGCATACCAGCGGTCGCCGGCGCCGGAGATCAGCAGAAAATTGGCGTAGGCGGTGAAGTCGCCGCTGCGCACCACGGTTTTCACCGTGGCGGCGCGCTTCTTCAGTTCCGGATGGGGAATCGTCTCGACCGGAATGCCGGGCGGCAACAGCCGCAGGACCGCCGCCAATTTCGTCGGGCTGTGCCGCCCGGTCGTATCCGCCACCACCAGGCCCTCCACCGAATGGTATTTCAAAAGTTCCGACAAAACTTCCTCCACCGTCGGCTTGTTCACCGCGAGGGACAGGTCCACCACTTCCACCCCGTCCGGTATGGCAAAGCCGGCGTCGCAGACCAATAACTGGTCGCCGTGCCCCTGCCGCGCGACAGCCTTGGCCAAGCCCCGGTTCAATATGCCTTCGTTCATGAGCAGTATCTCCTCTTATTCGGCGACCACTTATCTGGCGACCACGCAAGCCGCCAGAAGCCGCCCGACCTCCGCCTCGTCCAACACCACCGGGTGCACGGAATAATCCGGCAAGCCGAAAGTGTCCTTGGTTATGACCGCCAGGGCCGGCTCGGAAACCTTCCTGTCCCGGAAGCCGAGGTTCAAGCCGATCTTCGTGAGGAACTGGACAAGCTCCTTCTCCGCGCCGGCCGCGGCTTCGGAGTCCGGGGCTGAGGCCAGGGCCGGGTTAAGGATGCGGGCCAGGGCGGCATAAGCCGGTTGGGCGTGCTTCCAGGTGATTTTCGCGATTTCCGGGTAAATGATGGCCAGGGCTTCGCCATGGCTCACCCACGGGGCGCTGCCGCCAATGG
The DNA here is from genome assembly GCA_031548865.1 of Planctomycetota bacterium. GTDB lineage: Bacteria > Planctomycetota > SZUA-567 > SZUA-567 > SZUA-567 > JAJBSZ01. Next base: position 9,634 of record JAVBQR010000083.1, on the reverse strand, counting down.
CCATGCCGATGCCGTGCGGCAGGGTGGTGCCGACGTTGGTGATGCAGACTCCAGCCACGCTGTTCGCCAGGGCCAAGGCCTCCCGCGCCTCCAGGTTGCCGGGCTCGCGGAGAGCGATGGGGAGATTCTCGGCGATGAGCCGCATGGCCCAGTGGGACTGCAGATCCACATACTGGTTGGCGGCTTTGTGAATGGTGCTTTCGAAGGCGTGGCAGAAGGCGTCGAAGGCGGTGGCGGCGGTGACGGCGGCTGGGAGGCGCAGGGTCAACTCCGGATCCACAATCGCCACCGCCGGGCAGAGCAGCGGATCGTAGAGGGCGAATTTGCAGTGCGCGTCGGTTTTGGTGACGACCGAGACGGGGGTGATTTCGGCGCCGGTGCCGGAAGTGGTGGTGATGGCCAGGACCGGCAGCACTTTGGCGGTGATGGGTTTTTGCCACAGGCGGTAATCCCAGGCGACGCCCGGGTGGCTGGCGCCGACTGCGACGGCTTTGGCCGCGTCGATACTGGAACCGCCGCCCAGGCCGATGATGAAGTCGGCCCCGAAGCTTTTGGCCATTTCCGCCCCGGCATCGATCTGGTCGGTGGTGGGGTTTGGCTCCACGCCCGCGAATACCGTGGTGGCAATCCCCTCCTTGGCCAGGGCGGCCGCGACCTTTTCCCGCAACGGCGCGGACCAGCCGCCTTTGCCGCAAACGATCAAGCCCCGCCGGCCCAACGGCTTGGCGAGAGTGCCGACTTCGGCCAATTTGCCGCTGCCGAAAACAAATTTCGTTCTGACTTGATAGGTAAAGGGATGCATGGCCTTCCTTTCGTGTGGGAGGGGCATTTTTTTGAAGTGTTTTCCGGTTGATAAATAATGATGATAAGCGCTGGCATGAAAATGTCAACAACTATTATATAAATTTATTTATCATTTTATTGTATATTAAGTTATGCATTTTTATTCAATATATTTGCATAAGATTTGCTCATATCCCGGGCATACCGGAATCTGCTTGGCCGGGAAAGGCGAATTATTTAAAATTTCTTTGAAAGGCCCCCGCCATTATCGGAAAGTTATCGGACGTACTGACTCTTCAACGCGGCATTTGCCGGAACCATCTCCGCAAAAGTTGCATGTTTGCACATCTTTCGGTAAACCATTCCCAAGGAGATTCTATGACCGCCTCCCCCGCTCCCCGGAGAAGCGCCTGGCCCCTCGCCTTCTTTCTCCTGAACCTCCTGGCGATAATCCTTTGGTTCCATCTCTCCGGGTTCTTCGTCAAGCGGGACGTCAACTTCCAATCCCTCACCCCTTCTAGTGAAGAAGTTAAACCGGCCGAAATCGAAACGCTTGAAGTGAAATTCGACCAGGACCTCGACCCGGGGTCGGTGGCGAAGGACGCGCTCCGCCTCATCCCCCCGGCCGCCGGAGAGACCGACCTTTCCGATCCGCGCACGCTTCGCTATCGCCTGAAGGATAAGCTGGCGCCGGCCACGACCTATCGGGTTTTGTGGTCGCCGAAATTGCGGGGCGGGCGGGGACAGGTGATTCCGCAGGAGCTGTGCGGTTTCGCCACCGAGCGGCCCAGGCTCCTGTCCTGGCGCCAGGCCGGCTTTGACCAGGGGTCGTATACCCTGGAGCTGGCTTTCAATCAGCCGGTGCGGGCGGTGGATTTGGCTGAGGCTGTGCAGGAAAAGTTTTCCCTCGCCCCGGCGGGCGGGCCGGATGGGAAGCGCCTCGCGGTCGTGACTTCCGGAGTCGCGAAAACGCACCTGGTGAAAATCCGCGAGAACCGGGCCGGCTGGCTGGCCCTCACCCTGCCCGCCGGTTTCTCGGCGGCGGAAGGAAATCTCGGCCTGGCTGAAAACAAGGAAATCGTCTTCCGCCTGGCGGGACGGGCCGACGAGGCGGCGGCGGAGCCGGATTGGGCCAGGGGGAAGGAAGTGGTCGACCTGTCGCCGCGTTTGGCTTTTGTCGGGATGGAGGCGGATTGGGAGGACGATTCCGGGGCGATTCTCATCCGCACCACCGCGCCCCTGGACAGCGTGGGGGTTGGCAAATTCGTCAAGGTGGAGCCGGCTCCGGCGACGCCGTTGGCGTTTCAGGGCGATTGGCGGGGCTTGAAGATTCGCGGCGATTTTCTGCCGGGACGGCAATACCGGGTGAGCTTGCATGCCGGGCTTCCGGCCGGGGACGCGGGGGAACTCGGGGAGACGGTAAGTAGAAACGTCTGGTTCGACGACAAGCCGGGCAGCCTCGAATTCGCCTTCGGCGGCGGATATTTGCTCCCGCGGGGATTGCTCGCCGTGCCGGTGAACAGCGTCAACGTCGACAGTTTTCACCTGCGGGTCCGCAAGCTTTATCCGGCCAATTTGCTGGATATGGCGCTGGGCGACTACGGCCCCTACGTGGAGGAGGAGAGGGCGGCGCCGGCGGGGGAGAAGGACTACCGGACCGAAAGGCGGCGGAACGAAAAAGTCGAAACGCTGATCCATCTGCGGGATTGCCTCGGCACGGCCCCGCGCGGCGTCTACGGCCTGGAAATCGCGCCCGAAGGCCAGCGCTGGCGGGACCGGAACGCGGTCACCGTCGTGTCGGATATAGGCTTGACCGCCAGGTTGGGAAGGGAGCAGGTATTTGTTTGGACCTTGTCCCTCGCGAGCGCGCAGCCGCTCGGCGGTTGCGAGGTGATTCTCTATTCGAGCCGCCGGCAGGAATTGGCGAAGGGGGTGACCGGGGAGGACGGTACCTTGTCCCTTGCCCTGCCGAAGCTCCCCGAGGGCGAGAAGCCGATGCTGGTCATCGCCCGCCGGGGCGAGGAATTCACCTTCGTGAACCTGAGCCAGCATAAAAACGCCCGGGGCGACGCCGAACGCCAGGGGTCGGCCTATCCCGATCTTTACCAGGCTTTTGTCTCGGCCGAGCGGGGCGTTTATCGCGGCGGCGAAAAAGTCCGCGCCTCCGCCCTGATTCGCGACCGCGAATTGAAAAACGTCCCCGCCTTGCCGGTGGAAATTTCCCTGGCCAAAGCGGACGGCAAACCTATCGCCAAAGCCGGCGCCGTCACCGACCCGGAGGGACGCCTGCTCGCCGACCTCGCCGTGCCGTCCGACGCGGCGGGAGGGCTCTACCAGCTCCGCGTGCGCCTGCCCGGGGGTAACGCCGACCTCGGCTCCGCCAGCCTCCGCCTGGCGGATTACCTCCCCGTCACCTTCCGTCTGACCACCACCCTGCCGGAAAAAATCGACCCGGCGGGCGAGGCGGAACTGGCGGTTAAGGTCGTCCGCCTGGCCGGCGGCAGCCCGGGTCGGCAAAAAGGCAAAGTGCGCGTCGCTTTCGCCAGCGCTCCTTTCGCCCCGAAAGAGTGGCCGGGTTGGACTTTTGGCGACAGCCGTATCGCCGCCGCCGGGCGCCAGGAAATCGAACGCGACCTCAGTACCGACCCGGACGGCAACGGCTCCGCCGCCTGGTCCATTCCCGCATTAGCCACGCCGGCAGCCCTCGCCATGCAGGCCTTCACCGAAGTGCTTGAGCCCGGCGGGCGGGCCTTCACCGACGAAACGTCCCGGACCATCCATCCCCTTCCTTTCTACCTTGGCGGCAAACTCGCCATGCCGCCGGCGGCGGCGGGAGAGGAAGTGACGGTGGATTTAGCCGCCGTGGACGGGGACGGAAAAATATACGCTCCGGCGAAGTACTGGTCTGCCCAGCTCTACCGCGTCGAGTTCACCAGCCTGTTGAAGCGCCAGTCCGACCGCCGCCTGGTTTACGAAACCCGGCGGCGGGAGATTCCGGTCGGCAGGGAAATGCGGGGCGAATGGCGGGACGGCCAGGCGGTGCTGGCCTTCCGTCCGGAATTGGGCGGCAGCTACCGGCTCACGGCGGAAGCGCCCGAAGGCAAGGCGCTTACCCTCGATTTCGAGGTCGCGGGCAGCGGCTCCGTCTGGGCCGGTGAAGACCCGGAAGCCCTCGCGGTCACACTGGACAAGAGCAGTTACCCGGTCGACTCGGTCGCGGTCGCGACAGTTAAGACGCCATTCGCCGGACAAGCCCTGGTGACCCTGGAAAGCGATCAGGTAATCCAGCACTGGCTGAAGGAATTTTCCGCCGGCGAAAACCGTTTCGATATTCCCGTGGGCGAGGCGCTTCGGCCCAACGCTTATCTCGCGGTAACGCTGGTGCGACCGGTCCAGGCCGAGGCCTTGTGGCAGCCGCACCGTGCCGCCGGCGTCGCGCGGATAACGGTCGCCAATCAGGACCGCCGTTTGACGGCGGAGCTTACGGCGCCGGAATTTTTCTCGCCCGGCCGGGAGGCGGAAGTGACGGTGCGGGTCAGCGACCCGGATGGGAAACCGGCCGGACGCGCCGCCGTCACCCTGTGGGGTGTGGACGTGGGGATTCTCTCCCTCAGCGATTATCGCCTGCCTTCGCCCTACGAACATTTCTACCGTCCCCGCCGCCTCGGCGTCGCCGACGCCGACATGTACTCGCGGCTGGCGCCGGAGCTGTCGGCCTGGCGGATCGGGAAGGAGGCCCTGCCCGGCGGCGACGCGGGGGCTGAGTTGTCGCGGCGTTTGTCACCCATTTCCGCCGAGCGCATCAAGCCGGCCCTGATTTACCAGGGCGACTTGACGACCGGCGCCGACGGTTTGGCAACCGCCAAATTCCGTATTCCCGAAGCAGCCACCAAGCTGCGCCTTTTCGCCTGGACCGCCCTCGGGCGGCAGATGGGCGCGGCGGAGCTGGAGCGGGAAATCAAGGCCCCCATCGCCGTGAAGTCGTCCTGGCCCCGCTTCGCGGCGCCGGGTGACGAATTCACCGTTACCGCCACCTTGACGAACCGCTCCGGCGCCGCCGCCACCGCAGCCCTGGAGGTTCGCGAAGCGGACGGGCTCACGGTTGAACCGGCGCGGCAGAGCGTCAGCATCCCCGACGGCGAAAGCCGCGAAGCGGTGCTGAAAGTTACGGCTGGCGCGAGCGGCGCGGCGCAGGTCAAGCTGGCGGCGATCCTGGGTGACGACGTTTTCAATGAAACCGTCCAGCTTGCCGTTCGCCCGCCGCTGTTGTTCCGGCGCCAGTCCGGCACGGCCGAAGTCTCGCCCGCCTCGCCCCTCGTCATGCGCCTGGGGGAAGGCCTCCTCGCCCAAGGCGGGCGGGTCGACGTCGTCGCCGGCGGCAGTCCGCAGATTAAACTGGCCGGCGCGCTGGATTACCTGGTCGGTTATCCCTACGAATGCGCCGAGCAAACCGCCTCGCGTCTCGCCGCCTTGCTGGCCTTGCCGGATCTTCTCGCCCTTTCCCGGCCCGGTTCAATCACCCGCGAAGACGCGGGCAAAATGGCGGAGAACTGCCTCACCCGCCTGGCTGCTTTGCAGAATGCGAACGGCGGCTACCGCATGTGGCCGGGCGACGGGGAATCCCTCTTCTGGGTCTCGGCGCAGGCGCTTTACCTGCTCGAGGAATGCGCCAAGCGCGGCGGGAACGTCCCGGATCAGCTTCTCGTCCCCTGCCGGAATTACCTCCGGGATCGCCTGGAGGATCACCTTAACCTGTTGACGAAAACCCCCGAGGCGGCCAAGGATTCCGACCCGCGTTATCAAAGCGGGGAAGACGCCGCCCTGGCTCTTCTCGCCTTGGCAAAGGGGGACAGCCTGCGCCGCGCCTGGCTGGTCCGCTTCGGGGAAATCGCCCGTCAGCGCGAGACGTCCAGCCGTCCCCTGGCCCCCGCCGCCCTCGCATTTTACGCCGCCGCCACGGCGGAGGCCGGAGACCCCGCCGAGGCGCGGGAAATTTTTGACAACCATTCTTCCGGCGCCGGCGCCGGTCCGCTGGCGGGAGCCGCCTGGCTGGCGGCGGGACTGCGACTTGGCCTTCCCGAGACTTCGCTCCTTCCCTTGGCCCGGCGCCTCGACGAAAGCCTCGCCGGCGAAGCAGGGCGGTGGAACACCCGCGAAAACGCTTTTGTCGTATTGGCACTCGGCAGCTATTGGCAGCGCTTCCCGCCGGAGCCGGGGGTCACCGCCAAGGTCAACCTGGAAGGCAGGGATAAATCCTTCCCGGCGGAACAGGGCAAGGCCTGGTTCGGGCTGGCGCCGGGCGGCGAACTTCGCGCCGCCGCCGCAGGCGGGAAATTTCACCTCTCCTGGCGGTCGGAAGGCGTGCCCGAGGACGGCACGGCCGCGCCGGAAGAGGACGCCGGGCTTCGCCTGCGGCGGCGGGTGTTCGCTTCCGACGGCAAGGAAATCACCGGCGCGCCGGTCACTCTGCGGCAGGGCGAAGTGTATAGGATTCGCCTGGAGATTTCCGGCCGGGCCGACGATTTGGTCATTGCGGATTTACTGCCGGCCGGTTTGGAGATTGAAGACGCCGGTTTGAAAGGCCGGCGGCTTGACGAGGCTGCGCCGGCCGGAGGTTTGAGGGTTACGCAAGTGGAAAGGAAGGACGACCGCCTCCTGGTCTTCGGGGAAGTTTTCGGCGAGGGGGTGTACGAGTATCTCGCCAGGGCGGTGACGCTGGGGAGTTATGTTTGGCCTGCCGCCGACGCGGGGAGGATGTACGATGCCGAGGTGCGGAGCGTGCACGGGAGGACGCGGCTGGAAGTGACCGCCGCCGCCGCGGAAAAGGGCCGCTGACGGAATCGCGCGGCAATTCCACTGGCGGGATCGGGTCCAGCGGCAAGCTGGACCCGCTCAACCGCCCCTGCGTTCATACTTGGACTTTTGCACAATGACCGCTCCAACCGCGAATGGCGATTTTGTCAGCTCAAAAACCCTTGAAATTCGGGCAAAACTTCTTTTCACCAGGGAGCCCTCCAATGCCCCGCCCACCCCGCGCCTACCTCATCGTCTGGGCACTCCTCCTCACCCCCTTTCTCGCCTTCCGCCTCCTCGACCGCATCTTCCCCTTCCCCGAAGATCGCCTCGCCTCCGCCCTCGCCGCACCGGGGACTCTCGTAAAAGCCCGCGACGGCAGCCTCATCGCCTGGCGGGTCGACGCCGAGGAAAACTGGCGCCTTCCGGTGACACTGGAAAACATCGCCCCCGCCCTAATCCACGCCACCCTGGCCGCGGAAGACAAACGCTTCCGGGAACATCGCGGCGTCGACCCCCTGGCCTTGATCCGCGCCGCCCTGCAGTGCCTCTACTACCAGCGTCCGGTCTCCGGCGCCAGCACCATAAGCATGCAAACCGTCCGCCTCCTCTGGCAGCGGCCCCGGCGCCTCTCCAGTAAAATCGTCGAAGCTTTCCGGGCGCTTCAACTTGAACGTCTCCGCGATAAAAACGCCATCCTCGAACTCTACCTCAATCTCGCCCCCTACGGCGGAAACATCGTCGGCGCCGAAGCGGCGGCGCGGAAATACTTCGGCAAATCCGCCGCCGGTATCACCCTCGGGGAAGCCGCGCTTCTGGCCGGCCTGCCCCAATCCCCCTCCCGCCTCGACCCCCGCCGTTTTCCCGAAGCGGCCAAGCGACGCCGCTGGCAGGTCCTGGACCGGCTCCTCGACAACCACCTCGTGACCCTACCCCAAGCCACCCGGGCCGGACGGGAAGAATTCCAGCTCGAAGGGGTGAAATCGCGCCTCGAACTCCAGCACTTCGCCAACTGGGCGCTAAGCCTCCGCACCGCACTGGCGCCGGAAATCCGCACCAGTATCGACCCCGAATGGCAGACCCGAGTCGAAAGATTGGTAAAGGAGCGCCGGAGCGAGTGGTCGGGACGCGGTTTGTCCGGACCGGCGGTGGTGGTTTTGGCGGTGCAGGATTCGTCCGTCCTGGCCTATCTCGGGAACTACCCCGACGCTTCCCTACCCGCCTGGCAGGTGGACGGCGTGCAGGCGCGGCGGTCCCCGGGGTCGTTGTTGAAGCCGTTCCTTTTCGCGGCGCTGGCCGAGTCGGGGAAAATCGCCCCTTCGAGCCGGGTTTACGATTTACCCGCCTTCTGGTCGGATTATGCCCCCAAAAATATCGACCGCCGTTGGGAAGGCGAGATGTCGGCCTCGGCCGCATTGCGGGCTTCGCGGAATATTCCGGCGGTGAAGCAATTGGCCGGCTTGGGGGTGGAAGCGTTCGCGGACCTATTGGCTCGCTTGCATCTGGACCCGGGTCGGCCGGAGCGACTCGGACTCACCGCCGCCCTGGGGGCACAGGAGCAGAGCCTACTTGCCCTGACCAATGCCTATGCCGCTTTGGCGCGGCTGGGGGTATGGCTGCCACCGCGGGTCGACGCCGGGAGCCCGGTCGGGGAGGCGCCGGCACGGCGGGTTTTCTCGGAGGAAGCGGCCTGGCTGACCTTGGCGGCGTTGTCGGGTTCTGCCGAAGCCGCCCCGGATTTGGTCTGGAAAACGGGGACGAGTTGGCATCGGCGGGACGCCTGGGCGATTGCTATGACGCCGGAGCTGGTGGCGGGTGTGTGGTGCGGGGCGCTACGGGGAGGGGGCACGGTGCTCGGGGCGGAGGATGCCCTGCCGTTGGCCCTGGACATCGCCCGTTCGGGCGGGGCGGGTGTTGCCTGGCCGCGCCCGGCCGGCGTCGGGATGGAACAGGTGTGTGCCTCGACCGGGGCGGCGCCGGGCTGGGGTTGCGGCGAAAAGGTGACGGCGCCGGTGAGCCGGCGGTTTTGGCCTGGGCCGCAATGCCTGGGGCACTCGGGTGCGGCGGCAGGAACCACTGCGGGGAGAGGCGCCGCGAATCGAAGCGCCGACGGCGATTCTCCCCGCCTGGTCATATCCTCGCCGGCCAATGGGGCAAGTTACCTTTTACCGAAGGAGGAAATGCAAACGAAACAGCTGGAATTGGCGGGGGAGATTCTCTCGCCCGGCAAAGACGGGGAGGCGGAGAATTTGTTCTGGTTCATGGACGGGCGCTTACTCGGCAGGGGGAAAGTGGAGTGGCGGATGGAAGCGGGGGATCACCGGGTGGTGGCGAGTTGGGGTGGCGAGAAATTCGCCGAAGCCACGTTTTCCGTTCGCGAGATGTGAAAGCCGGTCATTACCGGATTCAACAAATAAAAACACGAGGAATTCGGGGACATGATGTTTAATTAACGCCCTGAATCCAGCGGGATTGACACGGACGGCAGTAGAACCACCAAGTCGTCACGATAAAGAAGTAATTCCGCCGTCATCGTTAATCCCTCTGGATTCCGGCGAAACCGCCCGTTAGGGGTGCAGCGATCGTCAAGACGCCGGAATGACGTGTGGGGGGAGTCCGGTGTTACAGGGCAGGGAGCTGCGGTAACAAAAAAGGGGCGCATGTCACTTATGTTCCCATCAATCCGCACCCTGTTACGCATAACCCCTCCCCACTCGTCAGCGGTAACAGCTAGGCAAGGGAACGGCGGCTCCGAACGCTGTTACGCCGTACCCCTCCCCACACGTCATTCCGGCGCCATAAACATTGAACCGGGGTGAGGTGTAACTCGCCGGAATCCAGGCCGATAAACCGTCGCTGGGTGGTTCCACTTAGTACTACATTTGCATATTGAGGCAACACATGACTCCGCACCCTGTTCTGCCGCAACCTTCCCCGCGCGTCATTCCGGCGTCGCAAGCAGTGACCCGGGGTATAAGCGGGCGGTTTCGCCGGAATCCAGAGGGTTTAACCAATGCTACGGAACATCTGGAAAACCTGATGCCGTGTAAGTAAATCC
>JAVBQR010000143.1:0-23048 GCA_031548865.1 Planctomycetota bacterium | reverse complement strand
GGTCATGCGGGGTCCAAAGGGTTTTTCTTAAGGCGTGCCAGTGCGATTTAACGGGTCGCGGAGGAGAAGAAGGCGGGTAGTTAGGCCATCCTAGAGCACGCCGGGGTTTGACTGACCATCTTACCCCAAAAAAATCGCCCTTTGGGCCTCGGGGCTTGTCACAAAATGGCTGTAGCAAGTAGAGACAAGGAACGGTGGTTGCGGTAGCCATTTTTGCCGGCGGTTCAGGCAAAAATTGCGGACGCAACTGCCGTGACGCAGGATCAACTTGCTGCAGTCGTTTTGTGACAAGTCCCTTCGGTAAGGATCCGCCGGGATTTCCATTCTTTTCTTTTAGGGAAGAATGGAGGCTAAGCATGGTCCGAAAAACTCCACAAGGCTAGATTTGCGGGGTGGTTCCCGCAAATCTAGCCTTGTGGAATCCTTAATAACTCTGTGAACCTCTGTGTTCTCTGCCCCTCTGTAGTGAATAAAATAGCGAAAGGGTTGCATGAGCCACCACCCCACCCCCGAACAAATCGAAACGGAAAGCTTCCAGATCATAGGTAAGGAACTGGCCCAAATACTTGGCGACGCGCCACTCCCCGGAGACCACGCCCCCATTGTCAAACGCGTCATCCACGCCTCCGCCGACTTCGACTTCGCCCGTACCCTCCGCTTCTCGCCGGAAGCCGTCACCCTCGCCCTCGCCGCCATTCGCGCCGGCTGTCCCATCGTCACCGACACCGAAATGGCCAAGGCAGGCATCAACAAAACCGCCGCCGAAAAATTCGGCATAACCGTCCACTGTCTGGTCACCGACCCCGAAGTCAAGGAAAACGCCCTGCGCCTGCAAACCACCCGCTCCCGCGCGGCAGTCGACCTTGCCGCCAGCCGTTGGCCGGAGGCCGTTTACGTGGTCGGGAACGCCCCCACCGCCCTCATCCGCATCCATGAACTCGCCCTCGCCGGCATTTTGCGCCCGCGCCTGGTCGTCGGCGTGCCTGTCGGGTTCGTGAATGTCGTCGAAGCCAAGGAACTCATCCTTGCCAGCGCCCTCCCCTACATTGTCGCCGCCGGCCGCAAAGGCGGCTCCACCGTTGCCGCCGCCATAATCAATGCCCTTCTCTATTGGAAAGGTCCATAAAAAAACCCCGTTCCGGGAACGGGGTGAAAACGCCTGCATCTGGCCTTGGAATCGGCAACATCACGGTTGCAGGGCCAGACGCAGAATGCCGGTATCGGCATTGCGCGACCAGAACTTTCTCCGCCTCGGCGTCGAGGAGGACACCCTGACCATACCGGCCAGAAATGCTTCGTGGTTATACTCGGGTTGAACCGGTTTCTCCATATCCTTGAAAAATTTGACGATTTCCTCAGGAAAAGGACGGTTTTCGGCACTTAAAAAAAAGACGAACGGTTTGGTTTTCAACATTTTTTCTTACTCCTCACTTCTTCTTACGAGCGATAAAGAAAACGGCGCGTTACCCTTGCCAAATCTCCCACTCAAACACACGCCTGACGCCCATAATCGAACACACAACTTACATTATCGGCCGAAGCGGCCAAAACTTTAACCTTTACTCCGTGAAAATTACGATATCTAGTTAAAATTAAATAGCGAATCCGGATAAAAATCCTTCTTGCTCACTTTCTTCGACTTTTCCCATAACACAATCTGTCCCGCAATGAAAGACCTTCCTTTGCCCGAGTCGGTATTTTTCTGCTTGGCGCGGAAAGATGTAAAATTTATACTTTATTTAACTCTAGTTATTTTATATGTATATCTGTACGAAAAAAGTTGTCGAGATCCTGAAAGCGGCCGGAGGCATTACGCCTCCGGCCGCGCTTGGTTAACGGTCTAACCTTGGGTTGATTCATCCCGCTGCGCTTATTCCCGGCCCGGGTCCGTTAAAATTCGATGCCGATGGCGGCGCCGATACGGTTGCTGTGGGAGTCCGAGGACTTGGTGAAATCGTAGCGCAGGTCGAAATCGACGTTGCGGTACTGGTAACGCGCGCCGACCCCGAAGTTCCAGTTGTTGCGGCCGGGTTCGCGGCCGTTGAAGGTGGTCTTGGGCAAATCGGCGACGTCGGCGAAGTTGTAACCGCCCTTGGCGCCGTCGTTGAAGCATTCGAAAGCGTAGCCGGCGTTCGCCATCAGGGTCAGCTTCTGCTCGGGACGGACGAGAACGTCGTAGGCTCCGGCGACTTCCAGGGGAATCTGCAGTGAATTCTTCTTGACCGAGTCGAAGTGGTCGCGAAGGTTAACGCCGCTGATCAGGTCGGTGTTGCGGTCGAAGGAGCGCGAACGCACGCCGGTGTAGGTTACCCCAATCGAGGGGGTCACGGTGACGCGCTGGTTCAGGACGAGGTCCTTGGAGAGGTTGACTCCCGCCAGGACGGCGTCGGACTTGTACTTCTCGTGTTCGCGGCCGTAGTCGTTGCTGATGCCGTTGCCGTTATACCTGTAGCTGGCGACTTGCCGGTCGATTTTGTTGTCGAAGAGCTCGTAACCGGCATAGAAGCCGAGGTTTAGGCCGGAGTCGAAGTTGTAGTCGCCGTAAGCGGTGAAGGCGTAGGAGTCCATCTTCGAATCGCCGCCGAAGCCGTACTTGTCCTCGAGCTTCCCATGGGTGTAACCGAGAGCCGCGCCGATGGTGAATTTGTCGAGCGTGTGGTCGTAACCGAGCATCAAACCGCCGGCGTTGTGGTTGAAGCCGCCGATGCCGCCGTCGGTGTTGTCGTGCTTGATCCAGTCGCCGATGCCGGAAGCCCAGACCCGGTTGGCGCGGTAACGCTCGAGCGCCAGGGCGGGTTGCTGGAGGATGGCTCCGGCATAACCCGGTACGCCGTAGGCTGGCGCGGGGTAGACGGGAGCGAGGTCGGTGGCCGGAACATAGGTGTCGCCGCCGTAGGTGGTCCAGTCGGTGGTGACGGTGGAAGCGGTGGAGCCGTACAAATCGCTGTCGCCGAAGGAACCGTCGCCGTAGGCGGAAGTTGTGGCGTAGCTGGTTTGCGGAGCCGCGCCGTAACCGTAACCCGGATTGTAGCCGCCTCCGACAACCGGCGCGTAGCAGCCGCTCGCGGTGGGACAGTAGGTGGTCGCGAAAGTGTCCCGCCCGGCCCTGAGACTGGTGATGCGGTTCTGCAGGCCGCGGCCGATCATGTTCCTGGCGACATCCATGGCAGCATCGACAGGAATGGCCGCCGAAATCCCGGACTGATAATTGAAGAGGGAGATGACTTCGTCGTTCGAGTAAAATTCTCCGTTGGCTTTGGTCTTGGACACGGCGCCGGCGGCGTAGGCATTGGCGAAGCGCCGGTTGAGGTAGCCGTCCTGGTAGATGGCGTCACTTTCCAGGTAAGTGGTGACGATGTCCTTGTCGACGTAGGCGATGTTGGAGTGACTGACCACGTCGCCGATGTTGATGCCGCGCTTGGCCCAGGAATTGACCATGGCCTTGGCCGGGTCGGCGGCGTCACGGTAACCGTTCACGACCAGGTCATTATTCTCGACCGCGATATCGACAGAACCGAGAATGCCCATGTCGATATCCTCGGGCTGCCAGTTGTTGGTTTCGAACTTCTTGCCAGAGTGGATAAGTACGTCGCCGTAGAGTGAGTCTGGATTTTTGTAGATGTAAGCTTGAGCTTCCTTGGTAAAGTCAACGATTGTGGTCGGGTCGAAGGTGGTCGTGTCGGTCACGAACGTTTGGTTGAAGGTATCAGCCGAGGCCATGCCAACGAGGTAACGCGCGTCTTTAAGAATCGAAAGGTTACCGAGAATTTCACCCGAGCCGGTGAAGGTGCTGCCGCTGCCGGCTGCCAGAACGTTTCCTTGAATCTTCGAGTTCAGCTGGGTGAAGGTGCCGTTATTGACCTGCACGGCATAATCGCTGCTGCTTCTGGAGAACAACCGGCCGGCATAGGTGACGCCGCCGCCGTTGACGGTAACCTTGCCGGTCAGGGAGTTGTCGACGCTGGCGAAGGTCTGGATACCTGAGCCGATTTTGTCGATGCTGCCGGTGCCTGCAAGCTTGCCGTAGTAATTGCCGTCATATTCCGTCTTGATGTTAAGACCGCTGGAGAAATTGATGCTGCCGCCGGAGCCGTTGATTTCGGCGACGTTTAGAATCTGCTGGTTCAGATCAAGGATGCCGCTTTCGATGACCAAAGGCCTGAAATCGGAGAAAACCGTGCCGCTGCCGAGATAGACGCTGTTGCCGCTGTTCATCTTGATGTAGGTGGTGCCACGGTAATTGTTGGCGTTGTTGGAGACCAGGATATCCTTCCCGCCGATGAAGGTGTAGCTGCCGGGGCCTTCGAGAAGAGCGTCGAGGACGGCTTTCCGGTCGGTGGTGCTGGCATTGGAACCGTTGATTTCGACATTCCCTTCTGAGTAGATTTTACTGACCTTGTTCTGCTGGTAATAGGCGCCGTAGGTGTCGATGTTGGCATCGAAGACCGCGGTAGCGGTGCCTTGATAGAGGCCGTTCTGCATGATTCTGTAGGTGCTGCTGTCGGTACCGGTGATGTTTCTGCCGTCGCTGTCGAAGATTTCCCAGTTCTTCAGATCGGCTTGAGCAATATTGTTGGCGACAGTCAGGAAGTACTTCTTGGCCGAGTTGTCGAAGAAGTTGTAGCCGCCGCCGCCGATTTCACCCGCCAGGGCATCAGTGTCGAGATACAGGTCGCCGGTGCCGTAGAGGTTGTCGACCCCCAACTTGCTGAGAACTTGATTATCGGTGCCAGTGCCATTGAAGCGTATTTTGCCTCCGTTCACAGTAAGGTTGTGAACAAGATAGTTGCCGGAGAGGATCAAGTTGGCATCGGTGTAGTCCAGGTAAAGGCCCGCATTCTGGAGCACGTTTCCATTGAGAGTAACGTCGTGGTGGTCAACATGCACCTGCCCGGTAAAGGTGTTCGATCCGGTGATGTTGGTGGTATTGACCCCCGAATTTACCCAAATCTGCCCGGCATTGGTGTTAGCTCCGTTGGCGGAGGCGATCCGGAGGTCGTAGGTGCTGCTGGGCCAGTTGATGGTGTTGATGGTCAGCTTTCCGTCGGTTGCGGTCAGGGCGCCTTCGTAATTCGTGGCATAAAGGGTCAGGTCGCCGTTACCCTTCTTGACGAGGACCGAATCGAGGCCGCCTTTGATGCTGCCAGTAAAGGTGTCGGTACCGCTACCGCTGCTGTCCTTGTTGACCGTGGCAGTGAGGTTGCCGCTGTCGCCGAGTACGACCCGCGAATCGATGCCGCCATTCAGTACGCCGATTTCCTGGGTGGTGTTGTTCAAATCAAGTATAGCATTCCCATTCAACCGGTAGTTGGAGTACTTGCTTAGGTAATAATCGCCAGCGGTGACAACGGACAGGACGGCGTCGTTTTCGACGACGGTATCAGCTTTGTAGTCCTGCCAGCCGGAAATTGTAATCGACTTCATGATGTCCACGATGTTTGCCCCGGTGCTGTTACTCTGGTCTTGGATATACTTAGACCAGGTAGTGGTACCGCTAATGGGGTTAAAGGCGAGAGTGGCGCCGCCATCCGAACTCAGGATGACATTTCCGTCGCCGATGGCCGATAGATTGTCAAGTTGCATGGTTGTGCTTTTGTCGACCTTGGTGAAACCGGACCAGTAATTATTGCCGTTATCGAGAATCAAAGTGCCACCGCCGGTGACGAGAAGATTATGACCAACACCCGGATTAACATTTTCCTTCAACTGGGTGCTTATACGGGCAGTAACCGTACTTCCAGTTACGTTGATTTTAGCTGTATTGTCCGTACCCGCGGTCCAAAAAGTCAGGTTGCCTCCCGAATTGACATCGGTAAGGGTATAACCGTCACTGGCGAATTGTATGGTATCGAAGTTAATGCCATTACTAACCGTTACGGTTTTACTGGCAGGGTCGCTTACATCGCCAAAGTAGGCAACCTTACCGGGTCTATTATTGGACCAAGGATAATCCCCTGAAGTGGTTGGGGTGTTATTATTGTAACTTTCTTCGTCAGACCAGTTGTTGCTGGTGGTATCCCATAGATGATTACCAGTCGAGTCGAGCCAGTCCTGCATATATTGGCCGGCACCGAGAAGCGACAACTGCAGATAATCGGTAGTGTTGGTTTTGATAAGCTGCAGATTCGAGGTATAATTTCCAGTTACTCCACCATTGGCAACAATAGTGTTGTTAACATTATTCTGTATGTTGTTATGGTTGGCAGAAAAGAGGTTATACCGCCCAGCACTGGAAGAATAAACCTTTAAATTGCCGCCTACATTCGCCTGATCTCTTACTTCTACCCTTGTATCGCTAGTGGAACCGCGTAAATCAAAATATAGATTTGAGGTCGATGTTGATTCAAAATTGCCGTTGACACGGGACTGGTTTACATCGGTGCTGCTATTATCATAATGTTCGAAAGTAGCCCCATTATCAATCTTAACATTGCCATTTACAACACCATCTGCGACAAACACCCCAGAACTTGTGTCAGCGGTAACTTTTCCAATAATCGTTCCACTGTTAGTGAAGTTACCTTTTACTGTAACATCGCCATTAATGGTCTGGTTATTGTTCACAGTGCCAAGGTTACCGACCCATACCGTCTTGCTATTTAGCACGCCATCGTTGGTAAGAATGCCATTGTCGCTAATCGTGATGCTTTTAAAAGCATTAATCGTACCGCCAAGAGTGACTTTAGAGCTGTTGATAACCGTCATAGTGCTGTCAACATCACTACCATTTATAATACCAGAAATCTGATTATCCTGCCGGTTGTTGAAATTGATGCTTTTATGACCGAGATCGATTGCCGTGTTGCTGCCGGTTGTAAGAACGTTGTTGTTGTTGAATTCAAAAGTTGTAGCAGAAATCCCCGACAAATCAAGTTTGCCAGAACCCGTAAGGTTGGTGCCGGAGCTGTCATTGAGAGTGGTGCCGCCATGAAGCGCCAAAATTCCGGCATTGACATTCGTTTTACCTGTAAAAGAGGTGTTGTTGGTGCGTGTTAGATCAAATGTTTGGTTTATTCCATTCAGGTTAAGATTGCCGTTGCCCTGAATTGCACCGGTGAAATTGCCCATAGTTCCATCGGTTGTGCTGGTTCCAGCCAAGCTAAGATTGTTTTTGTCATTGATCTGAATCATTCCGGTACCTTCAATGGCTTTGATGCTGCTATTGAAAGTAACATCCGGGTCAATGCCGCGTTTTGCAAGTTCCAACTTGCCGTCATCCAATTCAAGCCAACTCGAATCGGAAATTTGGCCACCATTTTCACCATTTTCATTATACAACTTCAAGGTATTTCCAGTTTTGACAGTAGTGATTCCTCTGTATCCGTTATCGTTGTTGTACAGCGTAAATATTTTATTAGCACCAGCTCCGCCACCGAAGGTAACATTGCCGCCTCCCTCAATTTTGCCCTTGAATTCTTCGCCATTCGCAAGATTCAATGTTTGTCCTGCTACAGTATTCACTACCGAATTGTAAGAGTCGGATTTTAGAGAATTCAAGGTTACATCATGATTGGCGCCCGCGATGGAGAAAATTCCGCTATCTGAGATTGTCATATGCGTTTTAGTAGTTGGATTTAAATCACCATCTCCAGAAAGCGCAAGTGTCCCGCTGGCTATGTGGGTGGTGCCAGTATAACTTTGCACTGAGGTAAATGTTACCGGACCATTTGTCTCAAGGTTACCATTTCCGTAAATATCTCCAGAAAAATTATTTGTTCCGTGCAGTTCCAACGTCTTTCCACTACCAGTATTTACCTTACCGGATCCAGCCAATTCATTGACATAAACTGAATCGGTAGCACCTTCAATCGTCATTTCACCATTTTGGTCAACAAACACCTGACTAGATTTGTCAATGGAACCATTTACAAATAGCTTGGCATTATTATTGATGATGGTTCTATCTTTATAAGTGTTTGTTCCAGAGAGGACAAATTGATTTACACCGGAAAGTCCGGATCGTAATTCAAAACCGCCATCACCATCAATTGTACCTTCAAAGTTTTTACTCGCACCATCGGTAATTGCTAAAATGCTATTGGCTGCGGTATTAACTGTACCCTTGCCAATCAGACTTCTTATGTAGTTTTGTTGAGTGTTCGCGGTTAGATCAAGCGAAGAGGTAGTGCCATCCAAATCCACATACGCGCTATTACTAATTGAACCATTTGTCCCCAAAACAAGTTTAGCTTTATTTGCAACTTTTGTTATTCCTTGATAAGTATTTGCGCTGTTAAGCGTCCATTTTGTGTTATCGGTTGATACAATTACATTACCAAGTCCGGAAATTTCACCGCTAAAAGTGCTGTCACCGCTTGTTACATAAAGACTTTGAGCATTATAGGTGCTGTCGCTGAATTCGATATCGCCCGTACCGGTAACCGTACTGAATAAGTGCGAAGTATTACCAGCCCCCGATAGATCCAATACACCGTCATCGCCAACATAAAGCGCGGTGCCCCATTTTATTGAGCCGCTCGTGCCTAATGCTAAAGTGCCTTTTTGGATATCTGTTCCGCCGTCATAATCCTGACCGTTATTGAATAATACCTTTCCACCAACATTCGATCCGGTGTCACCAATTTGCACCTTACCGAGCCCAGTAATTACACCATTGATTGTACTAATCTCATCAGCAACATTGCCATAATTAGTAATTGCCAGAGTTAGATTTTGGCGATTGATATTGACCTTCCCTGTTGCATTGACTACATCAAGATTATTGGTTAGAAAACTAGCCGGAACACCGGTAAGGTCTAATTCCGAATTATTCAATACCTTTAATGACTTTGCGCCCCCAAACCCGCCTGTACCAGAGATTGCTAGCGTCCCACCTTCCACACTGACATTGCCACCAAAACCGGTCCCAATGCCTGAAAGAGTTATCGTTCCAGCGTTAAATTTTTTAACACTGCCAGTACCGGTAAGCTGACCAGTGCCGGAAAATATTTCTGAACTTCCTTGAAGATTTAAGGTAGCATCCTGATGGATATTGATCGGATCTCCAAAAGAATAAGTTTTATATAATACTGTATCACCATATCCATCGATTTCAGCTCCACCAGCAAATTGCAATTCTGTTTGAAAGTATGTTGGATTATTTGCATCAGTTGATACTAATAATTTGCCATGCTGACCATTGGTCGTATTTTTGATTGAGTAGATCTTATTTCCGACAAAGGTCAAACCACTGCCAACGTGCATACCCCCAACAGTTACACCATTATTATGACTACTATCTGTACCGACTTTGATAGTGTATGGGCTAGAGCTCGGAGTATCAAAATGGGCTATATTTCCAGTCACAAATTTCCAGGTATTACCTGGTGTCTCACCATTTAAATAAAATCTCGCATCTTGATCGTTCCATTCCTTACCATCGTTACCATTCTTATACCAAATTTTTTCAGTTGCAGCATTCGCGATTGTGAATGCCCCCATCAGCATCACCGCCACCGCCGTCCACCCCAGAAATTTCCGTCCCAGCCCCATACTCTTCCTCCCCTTGGATTCCTTGCCCTTTGTGACTTTAGCCCGGTTGTCGTTGGTTGGTTCACTGTTCAGCGGTAGGTTCGCGTTACTCGCCATAGTGCGTCGTCCCCTTTCTCCAGACCGGGTGGACAAAAAATCCGCCTGTCCGATAAAATTTTGTTGAATCATCTATGTAATAAGTCCGATAAATAATTAGTCCGATAACGAAGGCGTCCGATAAAGGACATCCGGGATAAGTCGCCTGAACCGCTAATGCCATACGTTCAGCCCTCCCCTCCGGCTCCAAACCTTCGCACGGTTGAATAAAAGGAGATCCATGCGCCTCTGCAGCACTTTTGCCCGCCCGGGGTCAGCCCACGGCCGGAAATCAACACGCAGGGACACCTGTTCCCCGCCGCCAACCCCAAGTCAACGCCGGAACTCCCGCTTGGGAGAAGTTCCGCCCGGCGTTTCCGCTCGAGGTTGGAAAGCCATATCACTTTTATCGGCCGATTCGTTATCGGCGCGCAGCGTTTTATTATAGGAATGAAATTATTTTTCGGTTTTTGCTTGACTTTTAATTATCGGACATGCAACTTTTCACCCCTCCCCCCAAGTCCCGTCCAGCGCCAAAAAGCTAACCGGCCGCCCTTACCAGGCGGCCGGTTCGTTTTTGCCGGGACATTTACCCCCTTTTTGCCTATACTTCCTGCTTTTCCCTCTCTTGCAGCAAGGAGGCCCACGCGTGCGGAAGAGCTTTCTCGCCGTAGCGGTTTTGTCCCTGGTTCTATTCCTGTTCCCCTTCGCCGGGCCGCGCGGCGCGGCCGCGGACCGAACTCTCGTCTATTCGCATTTCGCCAACGCCGGACCACTCAACCCGCATCTATATTCCCCCAACCAAATGTACGCCCAGGAGCTGCTGTATGACGGCTTGGTCCAGCTCGCGGACGACAACCGCATCGAGCCCGCCCTGGCCGAAACCTGGGACATTTCGCCGGACGGCCTCGTCTACACCTTTCACCTACGGCCCGGACTGAAATTCTCCGACGGCACGCCTCTCGATGCCGCCGCGGTGGACCTCAATTTCCAATCTATCCTCAAGAACCGCGCCAGGCACGCCTGGCTCGAACTCGCCAACCGCATCGTCTCGCATCGGGCCTTGAACGACCGCGATTTCCAATTGGTACTCGACCAACCCTACCAGCCCGTTCTAGCCGACCTCGCCCTGCCCCGGCCCTTCCGTATCCTTGCGCCTTCGGCCTTTCCCCCTTCGGGAAACACCCGGGACGGCATTGCCCGGCCCATCGGTTCGGGGCCGTTTCTCCTGCAGGAATCTAATCTCGGCGTCCAGGACGTCTTTGTCCGGAATCCCCATTATTGGGGGGAAAAACCGCGCCTGGAGCGGGTTGTCGTGAAAATTATCCCCGACCCGGTTGCCCGCGCCATCGCTTTCCAGACCGGTGAAATCGACCTGATATACGGCGAAGGGCAAATACCTTTCTACCAGTATGACGTCTTCGCCAAGGACCCGCGTTACGTCGCCGCCGCGTCCAAGCCCATGGGCGGCCTCGCCGTCGCCATCAATACGAACCGCGCCCCCACGGACGACCTCCGCGTCCGCCTCGCGCTCCAGCATCTCGTCGACAAGGACGCCCTCGCCGCCGGCGTTTTCCTGGGCTCGCAAGTGAAAGCCGATTTCCTCTTCAACCCCGATCTCCCCGAGTGCCAAACATACCTCACTCCTTACCGTTACGACCCCGCCGAAGCGGAGCGGCTCCTCGACGCCGCCGGTTGGATATTGAATCCGGTCAGTAAAATTCGCTTTCGGGACGGCCAACCGCTTTCCGCCAACCTCTGTTACGTCGGGAACAACGCCACGCACAAGGCTATCGCCGAAATTCTGCAGGCCAATGCCGCCGCCGTCGGCTTCGGCCTGACTCTGCTCGGCGAGGAGGAGGACTCCTTTCTCCGCCGTCAGCGTTCCGGCGATTTCCAGCTGATCCTGAATCCCACCTGGGGTCCCCCCTTCGAGCCTCACGCCGTCCTCGCCTCCATGCGCGCGCCCGCGCATGCCGACTACGAAGCCCAGCGCGGTCTCGCCGACAAGGCGGAAATCGACGCCGACATCACCCGCGCCCTGCAAACCGGCGACTCCGGCGAACGCGACGCCCTGTACCGGAAAATCCTTTCCGCGCTGCACCGTGAAGCGGTTTACCTCCCGCTCCATTACGACAGCCTGCTGGCTGTTTACCGCAAGGGTGAAATAGGCAACTTCCGCTTCGGACCGGGGAAAACGCATTACCCCTTCGCCACAATTGAAAAGGACCCGGACGATGCTTCGCTTCAGCGTTAGGCGCCTACTCCTCCTCATTCCCATTCTCCTCGGGGTTTCCCTGGTCGTCTTCATCCTTCTCCAAGCCGGCGACAACGACCCCGCCATGAGTTACCTCCGCCTCTCCGGCATCCCGCCCACCGACGCGGCGCTGGAGCAAGCCCGCCACGATCTGGGCCTCGACCGTTCCCTCGCCAGCCAATATCTCGCCTGGCTCGGCCGCGCCGTCCGCCTCGACTTCGGGAATTCCTACGTCACCGGGACTCCGGTCCTCGGGACGCTCCTGCATTATTTACCGAACACTCTTCTACTCGTCGCGGCGTCCTTAGCCTTGACGCTCCTCATCAGCATCCCCCTGGGGATTCTCGCCGCCGTCCACCGGGGTGGCTGGCCTGACCATCTCTCCCGCCTCCTCGCCTACCTCGGGGTCAGCGCGCCAGGGTTTTGGCTTGGCTTTGTCCTGATACTCGTATTTTCCGTGCGCCTCGGCTGGCTACCATCCATGGGCATGGGCGGATTAAAACATCTGATACTCCCCGCGCTGTCCATTTCCCTGATGTCCGCCGCGGTGAACATGCGTCTCCTCCGCGCAGCCATGCTCGAACAAATGAACTCCCGCCACATCCACTACGCGCGACTCCGCGGCGTCGGCGAATTCGCCATCGCGGCCAAGCACGTTTTCAAGAACGCCTGCATTCCCCTCATCACCGCCATGGCCATGCACATCGGCGAGATCCTCGGCGGCGCCGTGGTCGCCGAAGTGGTTTTCTCCTGGCCCGGGATTGGCCGCTACGCCGTCTCCGCCATCCTCAACCGCGACTTCCCGGTCATGCAATGCTTCATCCTCATGATGACCGTGGTCTTCGTGCTGGCGAACCTTTGCACCGACCTCGCCTATGCCCTGGTCGACCCGCGCATAAGACTGCAGGGAGACGCCGCCGGAAATGCCTGACAGACCAACCCGAGAACCGCAAACCCCGGCGATACATTCCGCCCGACAGCACCGCCAGCCCATGCTGTGGTTTGCCGTGGGACTAATCGCGTACCTCGCCGCCGCCGCGCTTTTGGCGCCGTTCATTTCGCCGTATGATCCCAACGCGGTGGATCTCGCGGCAAGGTTGCAACCGGCTTCCGCCACCCACTTGTTGGGGACCGACCATCTCGGCCGCGACATTCTCTCCCGGCTGATTTGGGGAAGCCGCGTTTCCCTGGGGCTGGTCGTAGTCATCTGCCTTCTCATCCTCGCCATTGGCTTTACCCTGGGGTCGATTTCCGGTTGGCTCGGCGGCTGGCCGGACGCGATCCTGATGCGGGTCTGCGATGTTTTCATGACTTTCCCCACCTTCATCCTCGCCATGTTTCTCGTCGGGATTCTCGGCAGGGGCATCACCAACGTCGTCATCGCCATCGTCCTCACCCACTGGGCATGGTACGCGCGCATCACCCGGGGCATGGTCGTGCAGCTACGCCGGCGGGACTATATCGCGGCGGCGCGGCTGGCCGGGGGGAGTCCGGCGGGGATATTCCTTCGGCACGTTTCCCGGCCGGTATTGGCGCAGATTCTCATCCTCGCCAGCCTCGACCTCGGGCACATGATGCTGCACATTTCGGGGCTATCCTTTCTCGGACTGGGGATTCAAGCGCCGACCGCCGAATGGGGCGTGATGATCAATGACGCCCGCGCCTTGGTCGGAACGAATCCCGGACTCGTCGTAATGCCGGGATTGATGATTCTCCTGACCGTTCTCGCCTTCAATATCCCGGGGGAACGCCTCCGCGATTGGCTCGATCCGGCCTTGGTCGGGGAAAGCGAGGCGTCATGAGCTGCCGCCGCATCACGGTCCGTAACCTCATCCTCGACAGCTCCGGCACGCACGCACGCCGACTGGTGGACGGAGTCGGGTTCGAGCTGGAAGGCGGTGCGTCACTCGCTTTGGTGGGCGCGAGCGGGGCGGGGAAAAGCCTGACCGCCGGGGCGATTCTCGGCCTCATTCCGAAAGGGGTCAGGAAAATTTCCGGGGAAATCATCGTGAACGATCGCGCCGTCGAGCATTTGGGCCGCCGCGAATTGCGGCATTTGCGGGCGCGGGAAGTGGGGATTATTCTCCAGAACCCCCAGAGCGCGTTTGACCCGGTGTTCACGATCGCGAGCCACTTCAAGGAGACAATAGCGGCCGGAGGCGGCGACACGGACGGATCGATCCGGGATTGGCGGCGGCGGGCGCTAGCGGCCCTTGCCGAGGCGGATTTGGCGAATCCGGAGGAGGTATTGGCGGCATATCCCTTTCAACTCAGCGGCGGCATGGCGCAGCGGGTGATGCTGGCGCTGGCACTCGTCAATAATCCCGATTACCTCATCGCCGACGAAGCAACCAGCGACCTGGACAGCCAGTCGCAGAGGCGGATTCTCGATCTCCTGGACGCGCGCCGGCGCGAGCGGCATCTGGGGTTGCTCCTTATCACCCACGATTTTGGGGTGGCGGAGCGGATGGCCGGGGAAGTGGCGATTCTCCACGCCGGCAGGCTGGTGGAATCAGGCCCCACTGCCGCGGTGCTCAGCCGGCCCCGGTCTCCCCGGGCGCGGGAGTTGGTCGAGGCGCACCGTTCCTTGTACGGGGAAAGGTTCTGCCGGCTGATTCACCGGAGCGAAGGAGAGAGACATGACGGTGCTTGAAGCGCGGGCGGTGACGAAAAGCTATCGGCGGGGCGGAGTTTTCGGCCGCGGACGAACGATCCGGGCGGTGGGAGGGGTGAGTTTGCAGCTGGCCGAGGGGGAGTGTTTGGCGCTGGCGGGAGCGAGCGGATCGGGGAAAAGCACGTTGGGGCGGCTGCTGTTGGGTCTGGAGAAGCCTGACGCGGGGGAGGTTCTCTATACGGTGCAGGCTCTTGGCGGGATTCCCAAACAGTCCGGTAAGGAGTTCCGCCGCATGGTCCAGGCGGTTTTCCAGAATTCCCAAGGCGCAGTGAATCCGGCTTTTTCCGCCCGGGATATTATCGCCGAGCCTTTGGTGAATTTTCTAGGGCTGGCCGGTGATAGGCTCGTGGAACGGGTGGCGGGGCTGCTGGAACGGGTCGGTTTGGACCCGGGTGAAATGGACAAATTTCCGCATCAATTCAGCGGCGGCGAGCTACAGCGGATTTGCCTGGCCCGGGCGCTGGCGCCTGAGCCTCGGGCCATTGTTCTCGACGAAGCCCTGAGCGCCTTGGACACGATAAATCAGGTGCGGATTATGGAACTCCTCAAGCAAATCCGGCGGGAGGACGGAACGGCGCTTTTGTTTATCTCGCACGATATGCGTTTAGTGGCGGAGTTGGCGGACCGGGTGGCGGTAATGCGCGAGGGTGTGCTGGCGGGGGAGATAATTGATTTGCGGGAGGAGGGGCCGCTTTCGGGGGAATTTAGGGAGTTACTGGAGGCGGTATATTGAGGAGGGGCGGTTCCCTCCCCCTCAATGCGACAGTGCCCCGCGCAGAATCCCCCCCACCCGATCCGCTTCCACCAAAAACGCGTCATGGCCATACTGACTGGGGATGTCAATGTAACTCACCGGCTTCCCGGTCTGGCAAATCGCCCGGATCAAATCCCGACAACCCTCCGGCGTATACAGCCAGTCCGAGGTAAAACTCGCCACCACCGTTTCCGACTGCAAACGCCTACAAGCTTCCACCAAATCCCCATCGCCCCAACGCAAGGCGGCGTCGTAATGATCCATCGCCCGGATAATGTAGAGGTAGGCGTTGGCGTCAAACCTGGTCACGAAACTCCGCCCCTGGTAATTCAGATAACTCTCCACCTCGAAAACTTCGTCCTCGAGGGCGAAGTCCTCCTCCCCCTCGCGTAAACGGCGAATCCGCCGGCCGAACTTCGAGTCCATCCCCTCTTCCGACAGGTAAGTGATATGCGCCAGCATCCGCGCCGCCGCCAAGCCGTGCTCGGGATAGACATCGTCGTAATAATTGCCTTTGCGAAAATGCGGGTCGTTCGATATCGTGTAACGCGCCACCGCATTGAAGGCCACGCCCTGGGCCGACAAATGCGAACTCGCCGCCAAAATTATCGCCTTCTTCACCCGGTCGGGATACGCCAGCGCCCACTCCAAAGCCTGCTGTCCGCCCAGCGACCCGCCAATAACCGCAAACAGCCGCTCCACCCCCAGCTTCTCCAAGAGAAGCTTTTGCACCAACACCCAGTCGCCTACCGTCACCACCGGAAAGGACAAACCGTAAGCCCGCCCGGTGGCGGGATTGACGCTGGCCGGACCGGTCGTACCGTAACAAGAGCCCAGGACATTCGAACACACCACGAAGAAGCGCTTGGTGTCAATCGGCTTACCCGGCCCGATCATCGAGTCCCACCAGCCCGGCTTGTTGGCCCGGTAACCGCGATGCGGCGACGAACTGGCGCTGGCCGGTTTGAGGCGGCCGGATATGGTTTTCTGCTCGGCCGAACGGTCCCAGCCCGCCACATGCGCATCGCCGGACAAGGCATGGGCGATAAGTATGACGTTGTCGCCTTTGGCGTTCATCTCGCCGTAAGTTTCGTATTCGACCACGACTTCGTTCAGCGTTTCCCCCCCTTCCAAACGAAGGGGGTTTTTCGAGGTGGCTATGACGGCCTGCTGCGGCTCGACCCAGCCGACCGAAGCGGGACTGTCGGGGGGATCGGGGAGGCGTTTGGTTTTTGGGGGTTGACTCATGGGAACTTTCTAGAAATATTTCGCCGCCGCCCCGCGCAGGCAGTTCCTGACATCCCGTGCCGAAGACAAATTCATCACGCTGTCCGCCACTTTCCGCGCCGCTTCGAGGGATGAACTGCGGATAATTTTCTTCACCTCGGGGATCTGCGGTGGACTGACGGAAAAATTCCTGAGCCCGAGACCCAGGAGAAACAGCACGAATACCGGGTCCCCCGCCATTTCCCCGCACATGCTCACCGGCACGTTCCCCGCCTGAGCCGCTTCGATAATCAACTTCAAGGTCCGCAGAACCGACGGGTGCTCGGGCCGGAACAACTGCGCCACCTGCTCGTTGGTGCGGTCCACGGCGAGGAGGTATTGAATCAGATCGTTCGTGCCGATGGAAAAGAAATCGCAAATGTCACAGAATTGGTCCAGGGTCAGCGCCACCGACGGCACCTCGACCATGATCCCGATCTTCATTTCGGGGTCGAAGGCCAAACCTTCGTTCGACAGGCGCTCCTGGACGCTCCGGACCAAACGCACCACCTTCTGGACTTCGTCGCGGGAACTCACCATCGGGATGAGCATCTTCACTTCGCCGAAAGCGGAAGCGCGGCATATGGCACGGATTTGATTGCGGAACAGGTCGGGATTGGCGAAACAGTAACGAATGGCGCGACAACCGAGACCGGGGTTTTTCTCAATCGCGAACGACTCGCCGTCCTGCAAATGAAAAGCCTTGTCATAACCCAAATCCAGAGTGCGAATCGTCACCGGCTTTCCCGCCACCGCCTTGACGACGCGGGAATAATTGGCGTAATGCGTCTCCTCGTCCGGCTCGCCTTCGTTGTCAAGGTAAATGAATTCGGTGCGGTAGAGGCCGATGCCGTCGGCGGAATTGCGGAGAATCGAATCCGTCTCCTGGGGAAATTCGATATTCCCCTGGACATGCACCCGGCAGCCGTCCAGCGTCACCGCCGGCGCGCCGGCTTCGGACAGCAATTCCGCCCCGAAACGGCGGAAATCGGCGCGGATTTTTTCGTACGCCGCCCGGGTCGATTCCAGCGGCGATATTATCAGGAGTCCCCGTGAACCGTCGAGAATCACTTCGGTTCCGGACTGAATGGTATCGGAAATATTCCCGAGGCCGACCACGGCGGGAATCTCCCTCGCCCTGGCGACAATCGCGGTGTGGCCGGTGGTGCCGCCGATGTCGGTGGCGAAACCGAGGATGTGTTCGCGGTCCATGTCGGCGGTTTGCGAAGGAGTGAGGTCGTGGGCGATAATCACCACTTCGCGTCCGAGCGAATGCAACTCCTCGTACTGCCGTCCGAGAATGGCCCGGAGCAGTCGGCGCTCGATATCCTGCATGTCGTTGATGCGCGGGCTCAGGAAGGGCTTCCCCTTTAGGCCGCGGACATATTCCCCGATGGTGCATTGGACGGCGTATTCCGCAGTCATGCGGTTACGCTGAATGCGGCGCAGCACTTCGGAATTGAGGGAAGGGTCGGAAAGGATCAGGATGTGGGCGTCGAAAATGGGGCCGACATCCTGCCTGGCGTCGGCCTGCACGGTGCTTTTCAGTTTGGAAATTTCGGCCTGGGCCTTGGCGACCGCCTGCTGGAAGCGTTCGACTTCGGCTGGTATGAGTTCCTCTTCGGCGAGATAGGTCGGGGGTAATTTTGACTCCACCGATCCCAAAACATAAGCCGGACCGATGGCGACCCCTTGTGAGACGGGAATTCCGCGTATGATAGTTTCCATATTTCAAGACAGGCCTCGCCGTAACGCTCTATCGTAGTAACAAATTTCCAGTTTTTTAACAAATATCGTCCACCGCATTATATTTACCCTGGCCGGCAGCGGAGGCGTATGTTTTCATTTCTCTTTCCCGTGGACTGGTAAATGTAATCGAACGGGGGGTTGTTCGTTTTCCACAAAAGTCACGTTTCCAGGCAGATTACATTCTAGTGGTGAATTTGCCAAAGTCTAGTGTAATTTGGGAAATTGTTCCCCCGGGGATTTTCCCCCTTCCGACCAGTTCGAGGTCTATACCACGATTTCCTTGTCTGGTTTTGTCGAACCCGCTCGAATAATCCGTCAAAAATAACTGAAAACGCTTGACAGGGTCCTTCTACATCGCTATGATATTTCCTCGTTGTTGCGGAGGCCCATTCCTCCGACTTCAAACCCATATCGCGGGGTGGAGCAGTCTGGTAGCTCGTCGGGCTCATAACCCGGAGGCCGCAGGTTCAAATCCTGCCCCCGCTACCAATAATACCAAGGGGTTACGAGAACGCTCTCGTAACCCTTTTTTGCGTTTCTAGCACATTTCTAGCCAGGGTGGGTAAACAGTCACCTGGACCGTGAAATCAAGAGTCGTAAAACGTAATCCAATAAATCATCAAGTTTCTCGGCAATATCCTCGGCCAACAGCCGCAATACCAGCCAATCATTCTCCTGAAGCAACAAATCCTTGGCTCTATCCCGGCGATAAGCGTCCAGGTCGCTAAAATGGTGCCTCCCATCGATTTCAATGGCAATCCGCGCCTTCCGACAGGTCAAATCCACTTCCATATCCGAAAACCCGGCAAATGGGATGGGAAGCCGGTCATTCAAGCGGAACAATCCCCTCGTTTCCGGAATGGTTTCGAGACGCCGAAAGAGAAATGCCTCGCTGGCGCTTCGAGCCCGCGCCGACCCCTCGACATCATCGGCAAATCGCCGCGCAGCATGTAGAAAAAGATTTCCGAGCTGATAATCCACCCCATCGCGAACCAGCCGCCGCAAACTCGCCGCATAGGTATTCTTCCACGAAGGTTCCGACGGCAAAGGCACATCAGCCGGCCAACCCGGTATCGCACTCGCCGGAAGGTTAATCGAATAGCCAATTGCCTCGTACCCGGCGCAACGACGTTCAAACATCCGCGCCAACATCGGCGCATTCAAATCCGCATAATCATGAATAATTACCTCACGCTTGCCGACATACTCCCGATGCAGCCGTCCAGCATACTGCGCGATAGTACCACGCCAAGAAATCGGCAGCGCCAAAAACAATGTATCCAGCCGAGGATCGTCAAACCCTTCCCCAACAAATTTCCCCGTCGCCAGCAAAACACGTTCAGCAGATTCCGCCGTCTCACGGAGCAATTCCCGACTCGCCCTCGCCTCCTTCGAGCTCATTCCGCCCCGCAACACAATCACCTCAGACAGCGTATCGCGAAGCAAACCCTCCAGGATTTCGAGGTGGTCAGTACGCTCGGTCAACACCAGGGGCGACTTACCCTCACGCACCGCTGCCACGACATGCTCGGCAATCATCCTGTTGCGGGCATCATCCTCAATCAACGCCTTGTACAGTCCAACAAAATGGTCACGCGGATTATCGCCCTTCAGTTCCGGCGAGTGAAATCCGGTCGGATGTACAAACACGGTATGGAGAAACGACCGCGCCTCTGCCTGCAGTTTCGCGTCAACCCGATGCCGAACAGGTCCGCATTGCATCAATATGATAGGATGCTTCCCATCCTTGCGCGTCACCGTCGCCGAAAGCCCCAATACATACCGCGCCTTCACCCGCTTGGCAATTGCTTCAAACGACGGCGCCGACAAATGGTGACACTCGTCAAAAATCACCTGCCCATAATCCCCGACCCGGTCATCCACCACACCCCGCCGAACCAAACTCTGCATTATGGCTACATCCAACCTGCCCCCCGGCTTCTTCTTGCCGCCACCGTACACGCCAATATCCTTAACCGGCAAGCCAAGAAACGTGGACAGCCGTTCGCGCCACTGTTCCAGCAATGGCTTGGTGTGAACAACCACCAGCGTATTGACGCCTCGCTTGGCGATCATCCATGCGGCTGCAACCGTCTTCCCAAATGCGGTCGTCGCGGCGAGGACGCCAATATCATGCGCCATGAGCTTCTTCACCGCCTCGCGCTGTTCCGGACGTAATTCGCCTTGGAAAGTCACATTAGCAGGCGTTCCACTGTTCCGTTCATCAATCATGTTCAGTTTGATGCCATGCCCGACCAGCAAATCCCGAACATCAGGCAGACATCCACGGGGTAACCCGATGTGTTCGGGATACTCCTCGGCACAAGCTATAATTCGTGGGATGCCATAGGTGGAAATCCGCATGGCTTGGGCGCGATAAAATTCGGGATTCTGAAAAGCGGCAAGCCGAACCAGGCGGTTACGTAACGCTGGCGTCAAAGCGGATTTGGCAAAGTACAACTGATCCGCCAAGACCACCTCAAGGCTTTCCGGAAGCGGCCCAACGAGAGGCAAAATTTTCGCATTCCGAGACGGCGGCAACAACCAAGGCGTCTGTGCATCCTCATCCATATTAACGAGACGCACCCCGGTAATCCTATTACCTCGCCTCCCCTCCTCCACCAGCATGGTTAGGAAGTCACTTGGAACCTTTTCAATACCGCTCAAATATTCCCATTGATCCGGGTATTGTTCAAATGCGTCATCGACAAAGACGCTGTTCCCATTCTTCCTGGACTCCCCCTGCAATGGCAGCGCGATCAGATTGCCGAACCCGCCTTTTGGCAGAGTATCCTGGCTCGGAAACAAACGGTCATACGAGGACAATCCCAGTTCAGGACGCCGCTCGGTCGTGTCGGTCAGTAGAAGCGATCCCATCTGTCGCGCTATTTGTGCCGAAACCGGCCGGTCAAAGAAAAACCACGCATGCGCCCCATTTCCAGAACGTGACCGTTCCACCGCCACCGGCACCTCACGCAGTCGGCTGGATTCCACAAACGCCGCGACATCAATCCGCCAATTCTCGCGGTCAAAATCTACCGCCAGAAACGCGCAGGTTTCGTCAGGCAACATCGGATACACACCGATGACACAGGGCTTTCCCTGTTCATCATGCCCAGTGAGATGCCAACGAATAATCTCATCCGTCACTGGAACCAACCGTCGCGCCGGGCACGCCTGGCACTTTGTTTTCGGCTTGCCGCAAACGCCCCGCACCCATTCATTCGCACAAACTGGACTATAACCCGAGCGACCATCCTTCGCTTCATATCGACGTGGAAACACATCGGTACGTCCGGAAAACAGTTTCCGGAATAGCGCAACCTTCTCATCAGGTGTGGATAGCTGATTGAGATTCACCGGCATTACCCTGGGAAAAACAAGGACAGGTTGACTTCCACCGCATGGTGTTGAAGCTTTATCGGTGCGGGAAGCCTATCACCGACAAGAGAGCCTGTCAAACAAAAACCGCAACCCCATGGGGTTGCGGCTATTATATTGGTACCGGCGGGTGGAATTGAAGGAAAACCGTTGGCAAATAACGAGTTGCAGGATTATGGACAGCGTTTGGAAGAGTCCGGACAAACAGTCGCATATCCCGGTAATTGCCAAGAAGATGAGGCGACGCCCTGCCCTTCGGTTCAGTCAAATCCCGACATATCTTTGACAGATGCAGCCCAAACCCCGAACCCAAAAAACGCCCAAGTGCTGCCCAAAATTAGTCCAAGTGTTTTAGCGGAAACGATGGATGGTGTATCCCAACACTTCGCGCAATTATCCGAACTTACCAGAGTCTGGTCTATGTTGCCTGATGATATACGCAATGGGATTATGGCGATGGTTAAAGCGATAGTACCTTGAGCTTGCTTATTCAACATATTCCGTATATAATACTTTTTAATTAAAGTAACCCAGGAGATGAAAATGAGCCGCAGTTTTCGCAAAACCCCTATATTCGGTCACACCACTTGCCACAGTGAGCGCCCGGATAAAAAACGCTGGCACAAAGCCCTTCGTGCCAAGGAACGTGCGGCTCAATCCGCTCTGTCTGCCGATAATATGGAGACTCACACAACAATTCACGAAAACCAAGTCGGAAACATCTGGTCAATGGGGAAAGACGGCCACTTTTATTGGTCAAAAGCGTCACGTAATGATACCGCCCAAACCATTGCCAACAACCAAGGCAAAACTCCCGAAGAACGTGCAGCACTAAAAAAACGTTTACTCAGTAAATGGATTGGGAAATAGGCGATCCCACTTTCGCATCAACTTATGTTAAAGCCGTATAAATCCTTGTCTCGACAAATCAACCTCTGGCAAAAGGCGGCCTGGCAAATCGGACGTCAACTTGGCAATATTGACATGTTCTGCTGGGATGTTATCCACTCCCGAGGAGCTGGTAAGAGTGATCTGTTGAAACAACCCCTTACGGTCAGCGGAAAAGGAAAGGAGCATTTCTATATATTTCTGTTGAAGTTCGGGTTGCATTTCGTGTTGAAAGGGAGAGTCCTGAATAAATAAAGCTTGGTGGGGGCTCTTGCCGATGATACCATAGTACACCGCCAGCCAATCAAGGATAAGAGGACGGACGACGGAATTGTAGGTGTCTCCACCACCTCCGCTACCGTTACTCAATACAAAACCGAGTCCATCATTCCGGATTTCGAGACTAGCACTCGCTTTGCTTCCCAAGAATTGCTTCGCCGCAAGCTCCAGCTCCATGTTCACTTGATTCAGATTTTCCCTAAGAAGAGTCTCGTGGTTTTGAACATTGGTTT
>JAVBQR010000205.1:0-6215 GCA_031548865.1 Planctomycetota bacterium | reverse complement strand
AAATTCCTGCAGGTTCTTGCAAGACCAACTTAGATCCAGCAAATCATTTAGGACACTTTCATCAGGAATAGCCATCACCTGTTCACGAACATCCGCTGGAATCGATGCAAAACGCTTGGACAAAATGACCAGCACCGCTTCAGCCTTGCCTTTTGCCTTGCCTTCAGCCCGCCCAATCATCAAGCCCTTTGCTTCAGCTTCCTCAAACATTTCGTCACCCCAAGTCTTAGCCATTCTCTCGCCCTCCTGTGGGCCGAATAACTGTCCAACTACTTTCAGGACAATATCTTTCCCGTTTTTGGGTTTATCCTGGCAACCTACATACGTCAAAATGCCCTGCATCCATTCACGCACCTTTTCACCCGGTTTCAGTGCGGTAAAAAGCGAAAAAATCGCTTCGAAACGTTTGCCGAGGCGTTTCAGCGACGCCGCCTGCAAGGACATCAACAACGCCTGCAAGGCTGGATGCCCTTTGATTTTTTCTGTCGGTATCAGCGACAAATCGACCAGATGAATGGGGAAGTCCAAAACCGCCGGGTTCAACCCCGGAACTATGGCAATCAATTCCCGCATCGACAACGGCTCCCTCCATGGCATTTTACCGTGATAGAGGAGGATTGCCAAGGGATAGGGGAAAAGACGCGCCTCTTTGCCGTCTTTCTGTTCCATATCGCCAACGACGGAGCCGTAGGCATCGACGATATTCTTTAAAATTCGATACGCCATGAGCGGGAGGGGAGTTGATTGGTGTTCCAGGAAAATGAACACTTCCAGCGGCGCACCGGTATTTTTGAAGACGGCGGAAAAGCGCAAATCGCCGATGTGTTCGGTAAGCGTACCGTCAATGTCGGTCGCCGACATGCAGACAAGTCGGTCCAGATCGATCAGTTTGACGATATCCGGATCCAGGTAATTGCACAGGAAATCCGCGAACAATTCCTTGTCGTTCAGGAACAGCCGGACCAGCAGGTCGTGTGGATGGGCTTTGAACTGCGTGTATTTGAACATGCCCCGTCCTTTCGCGGCTGGAAATTACAAACCGCCGTACTCGTGGCGCTCGCGAGTACGGCGGTTCGGAATTGTATTTCGCGCTGGTTCGCCGGCGTTACAAGGACGGATTCCGCCCCGGGTCCCGCAGATGTTCGGCATAGCGGTGGTTCAGGAGTTCGGTGATGGACACGGTCAGGTTCGCCCGATCGTGGACGTACTGCACGCGGCGCATGAGGATTTCCTGCTGGATGGCCATCGGGTCCATGGCCTTGACCGCCTCTTCGGATAGGGCGGGGTCCGGGGCGGCGATGATGATGTCGTAATTGTAGTATTCGGCGAGGATTTTGCAGGCGCGCTGGAAGGCGTTGTACATGTTCATCCAGAAGGCGGCCTCTTCGTCGCGGACGCGTTTGCCGAAATCCTCCTGCATGGCCTGGACCTCGACCTTCGCCGCTTCGATTTCCATCATCGATTTCCGCCACTGGGCGCTCCCCGGGGCTTTCAGGGGGTTGTTTTGGAGGGACTTCTCCATTTCCTGAACCCGGGCGATTTCCCCTTCGATGCGTTGCTGTTCCGGCTGGAAGGCGGACTTGATGCGTTCTTCGGTGTCCTGCGCATAACGGTAATTTTTAAACACCTGCTGGATGTAGACGATGCCGATGCGCTTGGTTTCCGGCGCTTGCGGGGCTTCCCCCGCCACGGCCTGCACAAAAGCGACTGCTAAAACGGCCACGAGAAGACTGGACATGAACTTCCGCATTGCTGATTCTCCTAGAATCTTCAAAAAAACGCGGGGAAACCCGCCGGCACGGCAAAAAACCGCCGCCGCCGCATTCCCCAACTTTATCCGGCAAAACCGCTATCGTACCTGCATAGCCTCTCAAAGCAAGCAAAATGCACCCGGCAGGCACTATAAAAACGGCAGGCGCTCGCGGAAGAGCCTGCCGGAAAACCGGGAACGGGTGTTTTGTCCGCTGTTCCACAAGGTGGCATGGTGAACGGAATATCGTGCCTTTTTTCGCCGCCGCCCCATGGATTCCTGATAACCCTAACTGCATGCGGCATTTGCGGATGCGCCTCCCGCAAATGTCGCGTTGTAGGGTTAGAACAATGCACCCATGGTGAACTGGAAGCGCTGCTCCTTGTCGTTCTGCTGCTTGTTGATGGGAATGGCGTAGTAGAGGCGGACCGGCATCGGGCCCATCGGCGTCTTGATATGGAGGCCGAAGCCGAAGGAGGAACGGAATTTGCGTTCGGTGTTCGATTCGGGCCGCAAGTAGCCTGCCGCCTCCTGCGGATCCATCCCCTTGGCAACTTGCTGGTTGTAGGTGTCCAGGGACGAGCGGCTGACCTTTGCGTTGTAGTCGGGGTCGTCGGAGTAGCGCCACACCGACCCGACGTCGTAGAACACGCTGCCCCGGACCAGGCGATCCCAAATGGGGAAGAAGAATTCGACCGAAGCCGAGGCCATGCTTTCGCCGCCGATGGCGTTACCCTGGTAATCGCGGGGAGA
Source organism: Planctomycetota bacterium (assembly GCA_031548865.1). GTDB lineage: Bacteria > Planctomycetota > SZUA-567 > SZUA-567 > SZUA-567 > JAJBSZ01. Next base: position 3,712 of record JAVBQR010000205.1, on the reverse strand, counting down.
TATGCCCCGGTAATCGAAGCCGCGCACCGAACCGACCCCGCCCAAGTGGAAACGTTCATAGTAGGGAACTTCATTCTTATAGCTGGTGTAGGCGTTGGGAAGGTTTTTCCCGTTATCTGGCATGTTTTCCCAGTTGCTCAAGGTCCCGTCGCCGTCGCCGGAACCGTAGGCCTGGGCGATGGCGTAGTCGCCGCGGAAGCCGAGGGTCCAGTTGCGCTCCTGGCTGTCGACATACAGGGGAATCAGATACTGCCCGGACAGGAAGCCGCGCCAGAAGTCCTTGGAGCTGCCGGCGACCTTGCCGGCGAGTTCGATGTTCGCGCCGAACTGGGCGCCGCGGGTCGGTTCCCACTGGCTGTCGCGGGAATCGTAGTTGATGCCGGCGACCCAGCGGCTGACGTTATGGTCGCCCTCCTGGCGGAGGTATTCCTCGGTGTAGCTGCTGCCTTCGAAGTTCGAGAGCTTGACCATTTCGAAACGGTAGCCGCCGGAGATGGTCAAGTCTTTGAGGCCGAAGAGGCGTTTCCCGTAAATCCAGTTGCCGCCGATGCGGCGTTCGTGATATTCGCCGTCGTATTTGTATTGATTGTAATAGGCGCCGATGGTCATGCTGATGGGTTTGCCGAAAATCCACGGATTGGTGAAATTGGCCGAATAACTCTGCGTTTCCGAACCGGCCGAGGCGTTGATGGAGAAGGACTGTCCGGCGCCGCGGAAGGATTTTCCGGTATACAGGTCGCGGAACGATTTCGGCCGGTCCTTGTAGTCGAAGTTCCGCTGGCTGATGCCGAAGGAGCCGACGATGGAGTCCTGCGACGACACCCCGACGCCGGCGGTGATCTTGCCGGTGGGGATTTCCTCGAGCTCGGCGACCAGGATGGCCCGGTCGGGGGCGGAACCTTCGCGGATTTCGATGTTGGGGCGGTCCTTGAAGTAGCCGAGGTTTTCGATGTTTTCCTTGGAGCGGCGGAATTTCCGCGAGTCGATTTTCTCGCCTGGGAAGAGTTCGAATTCCCGGAGGACCACCACCTCCTTGGTGTGGGTGAGGCCGGTGACGCGGACGCCTTCGACGACGACTTCCGGGCTTTCCTGGATGCGGAAGGTCACATCCATCACCAGGCCGTCCTCGGTGATTTCGGGTTCGGGCATGACCTTGGTGAAGTAGCGGGAGTTCGGGGACATGCCGTAGACGTCCCGGATTTTCATGGCGTCTTCCTGGAGGGTGATGGGGCTGTAGACCCCGCCGGGAATGGTCTTGATTGCGGCGCGGATGGCCTCCTCCGGCACCAGGCTGGTGTTGAGGAAGTCGAAGTTCACCCGCCCGACCCGGTATTCCTCGCCTTCGTCGATGTCGACATGGAGGAAAACGTCGCGGCGCTGGAAGCGGCTGGTCGGTTCATTGGCGGTGATTTGCATGGGGCGTTCGATGACCCGGACGTCGAGGAATCCCTTGTCCAGGTAGGACATGCGGATGCGCTCGAGATCGCGTTCGAAGGCGCGGCGGAGATATTTCCCGCGGGAAATCAGGCCGGAGCGTTTCGTCTCCATTTTCGCCAGCAGGGCTTTTCGGGTGAATACGCTGTTGCCGCGAAATTGGATGTCGCCGACGTAGAGCCTTCCCCCTTCGGAAATGTCAAAAACCAGGCGCACGCCGTCCTCGAAGGGTTCGACAATCGTATCCACCTCGCCGAAGTAATAGTATTCCTTGTGGAGGAAATCCTCAATGGCGCGGCGGTCGCGGTTACCTTTGCCGGCGTCGTAGCGTTCCCCGACCCGGCTTTCGATGAGTTTGGAAATTTTCTTGGTTTTGATCTGGGTGTTGCCGGTGAATTCGATGCGGCGGATGATGTCCTTTTCGCGGACGACGACGATAATCCTGACCCCGCCGGGCACCATTTCCTTCTTGATCTGAATGTCGTCGAAAACGCCCATTGAGGCGAGGCGCTGGAAATCGCCGTCGAGGGTGCGCTCCCGCAGCGGATGGCCGACGCGGGTGGACATGCGGTAGATGATTTGTTCGGGGGTGGTGGTGACGGTGTTGACGACGTCGATGGCGGTGACCATGTTGCCTTCGGCGTCGGGCCCGCCGATTTCGCCGCCGGTGCCGCCCTGGCGGTAATCCTCCCCGGCGGTGTCGAGGCCGGCGCCGGCGTAGATATCCTCGTCCTCTGCGGCGTAGGGGTCCTCGCCGTCGGCATAATCGCCGCCGGCGGCGTTGCCGCCTTGTCCGGCGTATTGCTGGGCGGCGGCGGCCTGTCGGGCGGCGTTGTCGATAGTTGGGTTGCCGCTATAGAAGTCGGACCCGGAGGTTCCGGCGCCTTGTCCGTCCGGCGGTGGCGGGAGGGAAAAACGGGGAGCGGCGGGACTTCCGCCGGCGCCAAGTCCGGAGCCGGGAGCGGCCGGGGCGGCTGGGGCGCCGCCGCCGTCCTGATAGGCGCGCAGATAATCGGGGATATCGCCGCCTTGTCCCGGGGCATCGGGATAATAATCGTCGAAATCGTCCTGCGCATGGGCGGCGACGGAAACGATCCCGACGATCAGGAGTATCATAGCGTAGTATTGCCACAAACTCATTTTCGTTGGCATCAAGCGTCCCCTCATGCCGTGTCTGGCGAAGGTATTGGCTTTGCGTTCAAAATATGGGATAGGAACGGAAAAATTTATACTGTCGCTATCCCGCCAAAATCCTTCGCGAAAGTCGCGCGTTCACCAATTCCGCGCGCGAATCCCAATTTCCGACCACGGCTGGGTGAATCGTTACTTAGCCGGTCGAGATAAATAATGGCAACCGAGTGATACTTCCGTGCCGCCACTCCGTCAACCCTATTTATCGTCCGGCCGAATGGGGCGGATCCTCACTTTCGATCGGAAAGTATAATTCCGGCGGGTTTTCCTTGAAAGGGATTTTCCCTTTCGGACAAGCAGGCCCGGCGGTTTCCGATAAGTGAGCGCTAGTATAAAAGAACCCGGCGGCGGGTGCAATGGGCAAGTGGGGGATTTCCAGTTGGGGTTGATGAAGGGAAGTTCGGGGACCCGAACGAGTGGCGGTAGCGGCTAGGCACACCTCCGTAAGACAAGGAGCAAACGCCACTGTAACGATCGTTTGTCGGCCTGGATTCCGGCGAGCTACGCCTCACCCCGGTTGAACGCTTGCGGCGCCGGAATGACGTGTGGGGGGGGGTAGGCGTTACAGGGCAGTGAGCTGCGGTAACAAAAGGGGCGCATCTCACTTTTATTACCATCAATCCGCAGCCTGTTACGCCGCACCCCTCCCCAAACGTCAGCGGTAACGGCTAGGCAAGGGAACGGCAGCACCGGACCCTGTAACGCCTGCCCCCTCCCCACTCGTCATTCCGGCGTCGCAAGCGTATGCTGCATCCCTAACGGGCGGTTTCGCCGGAATCCAGAGGGGGTTACGTAGACGGCATCGCGTTTTCCCTCGGGCGCATCTCAACTCTGTTACGTCAATCCGCAGCCTGTTACGCCTCACCCCTCCCCACACCTCAGCGGTAACGGCTAGGCAAGGGAACGGCGTCACCGGGCTCTGTAACGCCGCACCCCTCCCCACCCGTCAGCGGTAACGGCTAGGCAAGGGAACGGCGGCTCCGGGCTCTGTAACGCCGCCCCCCTCCCCACCCGTCAGCGGTAACGGCTAAGCAAAGGAATGGCAGCACCGGACCCTGTAACGCATCACCCCTCCCCACACGTCATT
>JAVBQR010000132.1:0-31043 GCA_031548865.1 Planctomycetota bacterium | reverse complement strand
CTAAAAATTGCTATTTTGCCCGCAGACGAGGAAGGGCGTAGTGGCAGCGTTTTGTAACACGCGGTGGTGGTTTGTGTTACAAAACGCGAGAGCGAAGCCCTGACGAAGTATCCGGGCAAAAGAGCATTTTTAGAGCTGCCCAAAGGTAAATTCCGCTTTGCCAGACCGTGATAAACAGAAAAACCGGCCGTGTCAGGCCGGTTTTTTGTTGGCTTGCGGGAGAATCTTCGTGAAGGACCGGTTACGCGAGGGTCAATTCCGCCACCACCCAATCGTGAAGCGTAGTGGGGGGGACGTGAACGTAATATTTCTGTCGCATGCGTTGGGTGGCTTTTTCCAGGGTAAGGGCTTGCTTAATCACCAGGTCCACCGCGGTGCGGCGTACGCGGTTGGTGAAGCGACCCGAGGGGAGGGCAAGGTGATCCATCGGCAGCGAGAAATGTTTGCGGCACTTCTCGCAATAATGTTTCGAATACGTCACCTCCAACATGGTCGGACCGGAAATCCCCACCTCTCTGAGCCGGCGGCGGCCGATGGAATGACGTTTCGACAATTCGTTGCAGCGCGGACAATTCGCCACTTTGCGAGACATGTTGATCTTACGGAATTTGGTTCCCCGGGGTATCGCCACTTTCGAGGACATGGTTTTTTCTGACACGGCCGTCTTCTCCTTGCAGTCAATTCACAAGCCCAGCCCGCCGAGTTGCGGGCAAAGCGCTCTCTTCCCCCCCAGAATCGCGGCCGGATGTCGCTGGCCCGGTAAACAACAGGTGTTCCCCAAAGAAAACTTCCCCACTGAAAACTGTTGTCTACAAGGCGGGAACAGTCATTTCCCCGGGTCGATTTCCGGTTCCAGGCGATTCGGTCGTCGTTTCTCGTATTCCTTTCATCGACTGTTCAAGGGAAGAGCATTAGTGAATTTTGCAAAAATAATCCAGCTTTACGGGCGATGTGGATCGCCCGTAAATTATTATAGGACACCAAGTAATCCGGAAATGTTATAGGACGGAGAGCTAGGGTTTTGCGCAGTTGAATAATGTTATTATTAATTAAATAAATTGTTACAAAATGTCTTCTACGGTAACTCTTGCCACCACCGGCGACGGTAAGTTCAGGTAATAACGCAGGCGTCCGCCGCGAATGACCCGGGTGAGGGCATGCATGCCGGCGAGACAAGCCATGTCGCTGGCTACTTGGGCGGAAGGCAGGTGGTTCTGGCTGGCGTACTGGGAGGGACTGACCCCGGCGGGGAAGTCTTCGGGGGGCTGGCGGAAGAGGGTAAGTAGGACGGCTTCCTGGCGCTGGCAGATACGGTCACGGAGGCGCTCCAGCAGGCGGGCTTGGTTGAGGCTGAATTCTATGCGCGCCCGGGCCATGCGGCCGGCTTCGACCGCGGCGGCGGCGAACCATAGGAGCCACTGGTTGGCGTCGTGGTCGCGGCAGGCGGCGTCCAGCCTGGCGTGGTACTCATGCCGGTATTTGTGGAAAACTTGGCAGAGGGGGGTGAATACCTGGTTGGGGAGGCCCTGGATAAGGGCAAGTTCGGCTAGGATGCGGCCGATGGGCCCGGTGTTTTTGCCGATAGGCTGTATGCTCTCGAACCAAAGGTGGGCGAGGGCGGCGCGAACCAGCGGGGAGGAACGGGCGGAGTTGTCCGGGGAAATGGCTAGCCACTGCAGGAAATGCCGGAGTTCGCGGCGCTTGTCCTGGTCTTCCGGAGTGGGCGCGGTTTTGATTTCGGCGGCCCGTTTTTCGGCGTTGATTTCCTCCTCGGTGAGGAACCATTTCCGCCATTCATTGAGAGTGCGTTCGGTCAGGCGGTTGCCGGCGCCCTGCAAGACGGCGGCGGTCAATCTCGACAGGGCGATTTCCTGAGTGTTTGCCTGTCCCGAGTCCAAGGCGAGGCCGAGTTGGCGGCGAATGCCGGCTTCGACGCAGATCGGGTCCAGCACTTCGCCGTCGATTTCCAGGTTGGCCAGGGCGTCCCTGACCGCCGTTTCGACGATGATTTCGCCTTGATCCGCCGAAGTCAGGTGGCGGAGAAGGCCGGCGGTGTAGCCGGCCTCGGAAAGGAAAAGCCACTCGGCGCGCAGGAGTTGATTCGGGTTCCAGATGAAAGCCGGGGTGTTGGGGTGCATTTGTTTCCAGTGCATTATTCCAATATTCCTTCGAGTTCCCTAAGGAAAACATCCATGTCCGTTTCCGTGCCAATACTTACCCGCACGCAGGTGTTGACCAAGGGCGCGGTGAAATAGCGGACCAGGACGTTCCGTTCCCGTAATTTTTCGAAAACCCACTTGGCGGTGTCGGCATCCTTGAAGCGGACCAAAAGGAAATTGGCGCCGCTGGGATATACTTTCAGGCCCATTTCGGTTAATTTCGCCGCGGTTCTTTCCCGTGACTCGATGATGCGGCCGGTGATGAGCTGCAGCCAGTCCCGGTCTTCCAAAGCGGCGGCGGCGCCGGCTTGGGCAAGCCGGTCCAGGTTATAAAAATCGCGCACCTTCTCCATTTCGAAAAGGAGCTCGGGGTGCGCGAAAGCGAGGCCGACACGGAGTCCCGCGAGGCTGTAGCTTTTGGAAAAAGTGCGCACCACCACCAGGTTTTTATATTCTTTGAGGAGGCCCAGGGATGTTTGCCCCGAGAAGTCGGCATACGCCTCGTCCACCGCGACTATGCCGGGTGCGGCTTCCAACAGCCTCCGGATATCCCGCTCCGGGAAAACGGTTCCCGTGGGAGCATTGGGATTGGGGAGGAGGACGAGTTTTACGTTATTCAGTGTTAGCCTGTCGGGAATGCGGAATTCCCCCTCGAAATCGATTAAACGATATTTTGCATCGTACATGGCACCCAGCGTGGCGTAATAGGTGTAGCTGGGGCGGAAGGCGACGACTTCGTCGCCTGGGTCGCAGAGGCAGTGGTAGAGGATGCGCAGGCTATCGTCGGAGCCGTTTCCTGCCATGATATAATCGACCGGGACGTTATAGACGCGGGCGGCCGTTTCCCGTAAGATCCGGCTGGTGGATTCGGGATACAAGGCGAGGGCGGCAGCGGCTTGCTCAATCGCCTTGATAGCACGTGGACTAGGGGGAAAACGGTTTTCGTTTTGATTTAGCTTGACGATTTTCGGATCATTTGCTGCCTCACCGGGGATGTAGGCCTGCATGTTGCGAACGCACTGACGAACCGGGTTCATGGAAATCCTTTCACGGGTTCTGGCTTTGTTTCGGTATAGGTGTTATTGTAGGGAGTTTTCTGACAATTTACCTAAGGATACTCTATGCGAGCTGTTGTGCAACGTGTTTCTTACGCCAAGGTGGTGGTCGAGGGGAGAACCACCGGGGAAATCGGCCCGGGGTTCCTGGTATTGTTGGGAGTGACGGGAAGCGACGGGAAGGACCAGGCGTCCATCCTGGCCGGTAAGGTGGCAAGGCTCCGAGTTTTTCGGGACAGCCAGGACAAGATGAACCTGTCGGTATTGGATACCGGCGGGGAAATTCTGGTGGTTAGCCAATTCACCCTTTACGCCGACACGACGAAAGGCAACCGGCCGTCCTTCACCGACGCCGCGCCGCCGGGCCAGGCCGAAGAGCTATACGAGTATTTTTGCGATGAATTGACGGCATTGGGCATTGGCGTGGCGAAAGGGGTTTTCGGCGCCCATATGGAGGTGAGCCTCCTGAATGACGGGCCGGTGACGATATGTTTGGACACGGACGTGTGGAAAAGGTAAGAGCCTGTCAGGGGAATGGTTATGCAGAATCACCCTTATTTATTCGGGCTCTGCTTTATACTTATCATAGTTATTTCCAAAGAAATCAAAGAAAAATATCAATTGCCTTATTGGCAGTGATTTGGTTTGGCTATGCTAATGTGGTTGTTGTTGTGGGTATTTTTCTTGGCATTTAATAGAACGGGGAAAAAGTGATTTGTTGATACCAAGTATTCAATCTCTATCACCCGGAACAATGGCAAGCTTGTAGCCCATGGGGGTTAAAATCTTGAAAAGTGTGTCGATTTGCGGAGTTGCTTTTAAGCTTTCCAACCGGGCAATCGCCGACTGCTGAACACCGGCGGCTTTGGCCAGCTGCTCCTGGGTCAAACCTTTGGCCTCTCGGGCTTCAATCAGCTTGCCAATCAACTCAACTTCGAACTCGATTTTGGCTCGTTCGGAAGGCGACACGTTATGGTCGTCATTATAGAAATCCCGAAACTTAGTGCTTTCCGCCTTTTTTCTTGTCATGGTTATTTATTCCTTTCCAGAAAATCCCGCATATTGTTCCTGGCTTGTTCTATTTCACGCATTGGCGTTTTCTGGGTTTTTTTAACAAAATGATGTAGCAAAACGAATTTCTTTGCCTGCCAATGGAAAAACAATACCCGATGCGAAAGTGGACGCATTTCCCATAACGCGCCGTCAATATGTTTTATCATCGGTTCTCCCAAACGCGTGCCAAAGTTTTCAAGCGCACGTATATGGGTGAGGATTTTCTCGTACTGGATTCGCGCATCTTTACTGTTGTTCGACTCCTCGCGAAGTTTCTGCAATAATTCCTTCACAGGTTGTCGTCCACGCCTATCCTTATAAAAATCTACCTCATACATGTCACTAATCCTTTGTTCGCCTGTCTTATTATTATAACTAATTTGTTATAAATCGACAAGGAAAATAAAACTGGGAAACCGCTTACACGGTTTCCCAAAAATAGCCATGCGAGGATTTGTCTTCTAGTCCTCCATGTCTTCCTTCTGGATGAACCCGCCGTCGTTGCCTTTATCCTTGTCCTTGGTCTCTACCTTGGTGGCGTCCGTGTCCGCGGGTTTTTTCTCCAACGTAACCCCGGTATCCTGACGGGCGCTCTGGTTGTTGCGTTCCTTTTGTTCCGCTGCGTCGGCCAAGGCAGCCTGTTTGGCCGCCTTTAGGCTGTCCAGGGACTTCTCCTTGAGAAGGACGTCAATTTCCTCGCGGGACAAAACCTCATATTCCAAAAGGCCTGCAACCAATAGTTCCATTTCCTCGCGGTGCGTCGACAACAAATTCACCGCATCGGCATAGCATTTGTCGAGAATCTTGCGGACTTCCTCGTCAATCAGCCGCGCCGTGTCCTCGGAATAACCCTTCCCCATCACAAACAGTTCATTGGACGAGCCGTCGTGGGTGGACAGGTATGGCAAACCCAATGCGTCGGTCATTCCCCATTCACACACCATCGCCTTGGCAATGCTCGTTGACTGCTGCAAATCCATCGCCGCGCCGTTGGTAATGTCCGAGAGGAATATCTGTTCCGCCGCCCGGCCGCCCAAACGCACGGTGATTTCCCCAATCGCCCGCCGCTTCCCCATATTGTATTCGTCTTTCTCGGGAAGCTGCATGGTCGCACCGAGAGCGCGGCCGCGCGGAACAATCGTCACCTTATGTAATGGCGTCACCTCCGGCACCAAGCGCATCAGGAGGGCGTGGCCGGCCTCATGGTAGGACGTCACCTTCCGTTCCTCGTCGTCCCTGACCCGCGAGCGCTTCTCGCGGCCGAAACGGACCTTGTCCTTCGCCTCTTCCATGCAATCCATGGTCACCGCGTCGAGGCCGCGCATGGCGGCAATCAACGCCGCTTCGTTGACCAGGTTCTCCAAATCCGCGCCGGAAAAGGTAGGCGTTCCCCGGGCGATGATTGACAAATCCACGTCCGATGCCAGCTTCACCCCCTTGGCGTGGACACCAAGAATCTGTTCGCGGCCGCGCACATCGGGAGCGTCGACATAAATCCGCCGGTCGAAGCGTCCCGGGCGGAGCAGGGCGGGGTCCAGGACGTCGGGACGGTTGGTGGCGGCGATAACGATGACGTTGTCGTCCGACTGGAAACCATCCATCTCGACCAGAATCGCGTTCAGGGTCTGGGCCGTTTCGATGCCGGAACCGGGCAGGTCGTTGGCGCGTTTCCTGCCGACCGCGTCGATCTCGTCAAGGAAAATGATGCAGGGCGAATTCGCCTTCGCTTGTTCGAACAAATCCCGGACCCGGCTGGCGCCGACCCCGACGAACATTTCGACAAAGTCGGAACCGGAAATCGAAAAGAACGGTACGTCCGCCTCACCGGCGATAGCTTTGGCCAGGAGCGTTTTACCTGTACCGGGGCTGCCGATCAGGAGAACGCCCCGCGGCAGACGTCCGCCGAGGCGCTGGAAACGGGAGGGTTTTTTCAGAAATTCGACGATCTCCTGCACTTCCGCCTTCGCTTCGTCCACGCCGGCTACGTCGTCGAAAGTTTTTTTGTTCTTGTCCCGGGTCACCCGCACGGCGCGGCTTTTGCCAAAGGACAGCATTCCGCCGGAGCCCCGCATCTGCCGATAAACGAAGAAATAGAACAAAAGGGCCAGAAGACCGGCCCAGGCCAGGAGGGGCAGGAGATCCTTCCAGATTCCCGGCCCTTCGTAGTTGAAGCTGACATGGGCGTTGCGAAGAGCTGTTTCCAATTCCGGTAAAGTTCTTGGATGGGCGCTGGTCGAGAAATTCCGGCTGCCGTCGCCGGCCGGCTGGCCGGAAATCTGGTATTCGCCCCGGATGTTTCCGGTGTCTTTCTCGATAACCACCGAGCGGACGCGGCGCTTTTCGATATCATCCAGAAATTGGCTGTAGCTGATGCCGCGGCCGTTACGGGCTTGTTCATTCGGTCCCTGGACGACGAGGTAAGCGAGAACAAAAAGGACGATAATCCCCCACATCCAGCCGGAACGCCCAACTTTTGGCTGGCGGGGAGAACGATCGTTATCTTGGGGGTTGGGCATAACTTATCCTAAAGGTGCAGGCAATTAAACGAAATCGAGCCAACCGCCGCTCGATTTCGTTTAAGGTCGGTTTACACTATCCTTTATGTACGCAACCAGCACAATCAGACAAACCGGCCGATAGGCAAAGCACGGCTTGCCCAGAATTGCACTTTGAAGTTAATAGAGCGGCGGTTGGCTCAATTAACTTCAAACAATCACCACATTCCCACCGTTCGGCGGACGATTTCACCGGCCAATTGTTTGGCCGCGCCGCGTTCCCCCTGTTCCTGGGTTCCGCCCCGGGACGCCTCGTACAACCCGCCGAGGAGGCCGGTGTCGGTACTCTTTACCGGCATATCCTCAAGCAGGTATCTTTGATTTACATTGTCATAAAATGAAAAAACCGCCTCGATGCTGATCAGCACCGTGCCGGGTTCATTGGTGGTGGTTTCCCTCAAGGTGCGTCGGTTAACCTTCATGATTTCGCCGGTGATCACCGCGTCGCCGTTTCGGGACACCAAGCGCACCGCCGGATCCATGTTGACCCGGTCGATTATTTCGCGGGCGACCCAGGCTTCGATGCTGTTGTACATGGTCTTGTTTTGGAAAATATGCACTTCCACGGTTTTGATGTGGGTCGGGAGGCCCGAGTTCAGGGTGGTGTAGCAGCCTGGCAACAAGACCCCCGCCAAAATGGCAAAAGCGACCGCTATCGGCACCGCCGCCGGATAGCCCCAGTGACTGGCTCGAATGAGGCGCCGCATAATCCCGTTCCCCCGTTTGCCTTCCCCATATTAAAGTCTGTCGCTCGGCAGAGTGAGCGACAGACCGTTTAAACCAGCATTATCGCAGATCATCGGAAAAAGTCCAGCCCCCACTTCCAGATGAGCCCGAATATGTGGCGGCGGGTTGGGAATAGCTGTCGCCGTTCCCCGATCCGTATCCGTCCACAAACCCTGGGGCGCTGGTGGTGGCACCGTTCGAATAGGGATCGTTGTAATAATAGGAGCCGCCATTATTGCCTGCTCCGGCGTAGACATCCCTTGCCGAACCGGAACGGGGAACCGGCCCCACCAAATCCGAGAAGGGAACGTGGTATTCGTCGGGGCTGCCCAGGCTGGCGCTGCCGTCCGGATTGCGGATATTTTGCTGTTGCGGGCGCTGGGAGCTGGCGGGAATGGTATTATATCCCGAGTTGGTACCCACGTTGCCGCCGCTCGCATACACTCCCCCTGATTGGTAGGGGTGGGTGTAATCGTCGCCTGCGAACGAGCCGCCAGCGTTTTGGTTTGGTGAAAAACCGGAGTTTTGATTCTGATTGAAACCGACGTTTTGTGTTCCGAAGCCACTGTTTTGGTTACCAAAACCACCGTTCTGATTTCCATAGCCCGTGTTTTGACCGAAACCACTGTTTTGGTTACCAAAACCTCCGTTCTGACCAAAACCACCGTTATCCTGACCATAAGCGTTTTGCGAACTGAACATACCGGCGGGGGCGGTAGTGCCGATCAAATCATCCTCGGAAACGGTTTGCAGAGGGTTGCTGGGAGGAGGCGGTTGGCGACGGACCATGGGTGGGGGCGGAGCGCTTTGCGGTCCTGGTCCCATGCCGCCGAAATTGTTTGGCCCCATTCCCCCGGGGGCGGGTCTGTTTTGCCCCATGCCGCCCGGACCCTGGGCTAAACTGTTCGGGCCGGACTGGAAATTGGGATCGCTCGAATAAACCCGCGCCGGTGCGGGCGGAGGCTCATTGACAGGCAGGTTACCATGAAAACCCGGTCCGGAACCGGTGCCGGTCCCGGCAGCAGGTACGGCGTTGACAGGCGAGTAGGCGCCGCCCCGGGTGACCGGGCCATCGGCCATACCCAGCTGGACGTCGCCTTGATCCCGCAAACCGGCCGGTCTGACGCTGGGGGAGTAGGCGGTATCGGGGAGGCCCGTTTCCGGTACGCCCGCGATGGGCCCAAGCCCCTTGTCGACCATGACCATGTCTTCGGGGGCCATTTGCGGGACAATCCAGGGGGGGGCCGCGTCGCGATTATAGCTGAAGGGATTAAGTTTGATGCCTTTGAATACTTTGGCGACGCGATTGCTTTGCTTGGGCATCTTGATGTTCCCGAGCCGTGACATGGCGTCTTCGGCCTGGGGCGTCCCCGGATAGCGGCGGACGATTTCCTTGTAAAGGAATTCCGAGGCTTGGACGCCGCTGCGGGTTCCCATGCGGCGATATTGTTCGGCCTGGTCCATCATTTTACCGGCTTCCACTTCGTTCAGCTGCTTGATTGAGGATTCGACCTCTTCCATTTCCTCGCCGTCGCCGCCGCGTTCGCGCTCGAATTCGCGCACCACTTCCATCTGTTCCGACACTTCCCGGGCATTTGCCTGCCCCATCAGCTGGTCGCACTGAAGAATGCCCAAGCGGGCGCGTTCGACAAAATCGGAACGTGGGAACTCGTCGCGAATGGTTTCGAAGGCGGTTTTCGCGGCGCTGATTTCGTTCAGGAACAGGTGGCCTTCGCCCTTGTACAGGTAAGCTTCGGCCGCAACCGGTCCGTAGGGATCGTGTTCAATAACTGAACTGAGAATCTGGATGGAGCGGCGAATGTTGTGATCGCGGTCGTTCGCTTCCTTGGGGGAGGAAAGAATGTCGGGGGTTTGCGAAGTCTGGAGTTTCCTGGCGATGCGGAGTTCGATTTCCACCAGGTCGGACATGCGTCCGGTGTTCGGGTAGGTTTCTATGACCTGCTCGATCGCCTTGTAGGAGGTCCAGTAGTTTTCCATTTCAAAAAGACAGCGGGCCAAGCGCTGCAGGCCGACGCCGGCTTCGTCGGAGGCGGGAAAGTTCTGCACCAACAGGAAGTACTGCCGGGCGGCGTCCATGAACTCGGATTTCTTCTCCAGTTCGTAGGCGTAATGCAACTGTTCCTTCGGGGTAGGGCGGGCGACGCCGGCGCCGCGTATCCAGCCTTGTCCCGCCGTCCACTCCCATTCGCCGGCGGCATGGGCGGAGCCGCCCGCGAGTACGGCTAGAAAAACGGCCAACGCCAAGGCCGCGGCCTTGACGGCAAACAGATTTCTATACATGAAGCAGCACTCCCTAAAGAGATGTGACTCCGCCGGGGAATTTCAAAGTGTCATCGGTATAAGGCTATTATTTTGCCGCCTTCGACATTACGCAAACTTTTTTTCGGGGAATTCTTCAGCGTAACCCTTGTCCGGACAACGCCCGCTCCACATCCGGCGGCAAAGGCGGATACGGCGGCGCCGGAGAAAAGTTTTGCTTCGGTTGCGCCGGATCGCCTGACGGAGGATACGCCGGCCCGGAAACGCCCCGGGCATTCCCGTTCGCCAGATTAGCCGCGTTAGTATTAATCCCGCGCTTGCCGGCAGAATTGCCGGTCCTGTCATCCTGTCCCGCCAATTGTGCCGATCCCGCGGTATTTTTCGGTGATTCCCCGCCGTACCAATTTCCCTCCAGCGGATAATGATTCCCGTCCGACAGCACCATCGGAGGTTGAATGCCCATGTCCTGCAGCATCAGCGCCGCTTCCTGGGCCTGCATGGTGGTTGGGAAATGCGAGACTATTTCACCCAGCAAAAATACCGCGGCGTCCCTGGATTTCTTACGGCGGATGTTCTTCAGATAATCCTTGGCCTGCGATAATTTTTGCGCCGCGTCAAGGTCGTTCGCCAGCGTCACCGCCCGTTGCCGGCGCTCCTCCGCCGCCGGGGAAAGCTGCTTTTCCGGCTTTTCCACCTCCTGCATAATGTTCGACAAATCGGTCCGCGCCGCCTCGGGTAGTCCCGCCGGCCAATCCTGGCGGTACACCGCTTCGGCGAGGCTCGAACGCGCCTGCATCGCCGGCTCGCTGTCCGGATAATACTGCACGACCGAACGGTAAAACTTCGCCGCCTCCTTCCAATCCCCGTCCATCGCCGCCGCGTCGCCGCGGCGCAGGAGCGCCAGCGGCGCGTCCTTGGAGACCGGCTGGTTGAAAATCGCCGCCGCGTAGACTCGCGCCGCCGCCTGGTAGCCGTTTTGTGGCTGGCCGTCCTTTTCCGCGCCGGCGACCGGCGCGTAACCCAAACGCCAGAGGCGTTCGCCGATGAACATCTCCAGCTTGATGCGGCTGTCGACTTCGGTTTTGTTGAAATCCTTGGGGAAGGACCGTTCCAGCGCGTCGAAGGCCTTCCACCAGTTTTCGCGGCGGTATTCACAGCGCGCCACGCCGTACCAGGCCTCCTCCCGCGCCTCGCCGACGGCGTCGGCCATGGCGATGATTTCCATGTAGGCGTCGACGGATTTTTTCAGATTGTCCTGGTAAGCCGCTTCATTGTTGACTTTTTTGGCGACTAGGGCCTCTTTTTCATAATTCTTGGCATAGTCGAAGAAGGGGTCGAGCTGGCGCTGGTTGAGTCCGGTTTGGGGCCGTCGCGCCAGGGGCCGGCTAGAATCCGGGCTGGACACGATTACCGCGCCGGGGACCGAAGCGGCCAGGCCGGGATCGTAAAAATCCTCGTCCAATTCCGGCATTAGCACGCCGGGAATGCCTTCGTCCAGCAGCGGAAGGTTGAAATAATCATCCGGCATCGACGCCATCGGCGGTGAAACCGTGAAGCCGGCGCGGCCAGGCGAAGGGGCAGGGGAATAATTGGTTTGCGGACCCGGACCGCCGTACGAGACCGCCGGCGCAGGGGTGGGGGCGTTGAAGATCGGTTGTTGCCCGATGGGCTGTTGATAAACCGGCGGCGGGGAATAATTGGCTGCGGGGTTAAACCCTGGTGCGGGTGAATAATTCCCTCCCGGGCTGGTCTGCGGCGGGTAATGCGGCGCTCCGTCCAGCAACTCCTGCGGCGGCGGCAGAGGTTCCGGGATGGCGCCGGCGTGCAGATCGGGATTGGCGCCGCCGAGAACCAAGGCGGCGGCGAAGGCGGCAAGGGTGCGGTTTCTCAAGGCTTTCTCCATTTGCAAAATGGATGCGGTTGCGCCGGTTTGAGGCGGCGGTTCGCGGATCTGTTTGGCTAATCGCTTCATTTATTCTACCTGCCGCCGACCGGCAGTTCAACGGGTGGCTGATAATAAGTCGCGGGGCGACGAAAACCAGGAAATATCCGGAATTGCCCTTAAATAATATCGGCCGTGGGAATTGGGGGGCTGAAGGGAAATGAAAAGGGGGGGTGAATGCTTTCAGCTGGGAATTGGTTGGGAAATTCCTCATGCTTTCGCACAAAAACACGAAAGGACCTAGCAAGCTAGGTCCTTTCTTTACACTACGTGTTACCTGTTTAGCTTCCCTTTGGTTAAAAATTGTCATTTATCGTTTAGATAAATATCGGTAACCAAAGGCCTCGCCAATTTGATTCGTATAACCAAAAGCCATAACCACCCGAGAAGGAAAGATTTCGCGCGCAGAAATTTTCCAGCTCAACTGACCACCTCGCGCTACTATAAAACATTTTTATTTTTTTGCAAGCGTTAAATTGTTAAAATTGGCGAATTTTGTATATTCCCGTTTTCCATTGCCAATGGAAAGATACTGCCATGGGGTGGACTTTCTAAAAGTCCATTTGGAAAGAAATGTCATGCCAGAGGTAAGTTAATGGGATGGGGGAGAAGAAAGGAAGACGGGATAAACACCGGGGAGGGCTGGCATGCGATTTCCCATAGTTACCGTGATGTACATCATCATCATCGTTCTGGCTACCCTGCTCATCGGCTGTCGGAAAGCCGACGCGGGTGAGGCTGTCGTCAGACAAGGGGTGGTGTGGAAAATGTCGGAGGATGGCTCTTGGCTGGTCGCCGGAGAGCCCGCCGAAGAAGGCGAGGCGAAAACACCCGAAGGAAACACCGACGAACATTTGATGTTCGGCGAGTCGCTGGGGGAATTGGCGGTGGGAATTTGAGGCAGGGGAGGCGTAGCAACCCTACTTGGCCTCCCCGAAAGGTCAGTCCGCCTGAAGCACCAGGTTGAACCGCAAATGCGCGAGATCTTCCCTGAAATCCTCGCCGCATTCGATAATGATCTCGTTGTCCTCGGTGGTTATCCAGTTAACCTCTATGTTTTTGCCGTCAGCCGCGCATTCATCCATCTTCATCAGCATATTGTGAAGCAGTTTCGCCGTCGAACTGTTGAAGTACACCAGCTCGCAATTGAAGGTGAAGGAAGGGAAGTCGCCGGCCAGATAACGTTGCAGCCAGTCCGATACATCCTTGAAGAACTCGGCCACGTTCTCGTGAAACGATTCCCCCCGGAAAGTCATTACACCTTTCGCTTCGTCTATCTGGATGTAAGGGGTCGAACCCGTATTCTGCTTTTCAAGAAAATAAACCATGCGCTACGCCCCTACCCAATCGTCACATACATAGAGAAAAAAGTCTGTCCGGCCGAGTACGGCACAAAGGAGTATTCAATTTTCGAACTTGCCCGCCGGGCGATTTCAATCATCCCCAGCCCCGCTCCCCGCGATTCCGGATTCAAGTTTTCCGACTTCATCTGTTCCTTGTAGAATTTGCGGAGTTCCACCTTGTCGAGCGAGTTCAAATGATCGATTCGCGACCTGATGAACTCGACCATGCTCTCGCGGATGACGTTCCCCGATTGAACAAAATACTTCTTGTCCCGTGAACCCAGGATGAACAGCCCCTTCGAAACCTCCCGCCGCTCCGATTCCGCCGAACCCTTTTTGGTCTCGAACATCTCCTTCTCCGCCGAATACATCAGCATGTTGTTCATCTGCTCGACAAACACCGAAAACACCGATTGCGAGGCCGACAACGGCAATTCGTCGAATTCAAGACGCTTCCTCAAGGTGCCGCCGATACCTTCGATTCCCTCGGCCCAAATCGGACCGCTGTATATGATGTTCACATTGTTATCGACGATCATCCGGTAATAATCCAACATGTCAGCTAACATTGGCGCCGTCCTTGAAATCTAGATAGGTCGCGCGATTACGTCCCTCACGCTTGGAAACGTACAGCGCGTCGTCGGCACGTTTGATGAAATCGTCGGCGGAGGACCTCCCCGACAATTCACCGGAGGCCACCCCGATGGAAACGGTGACGTGCGGGGCGATGCGGCTACTTAAATGCGGGATCTTTCTCGCCCGCACCGCATCGAGAATCCGCTCCGCGATCATGATTGCCCCTTCCTTACCCGTGTGCGGCAACACCACCACGAACTCCTCCCCGCCGTACCGCGCCACGAAATCGCCGGAACGCGTCACGTTCTGTTTTATCGCCTCCGCCAGCGTCTTCAAGGCTTCGTCACCGGTGGTGTGGCCGTAAGTGTCGTTGTACTGCTTGAAAAAATCCACGTCCAGCATCAACACACTCAGGCAATCCCCAGCCCGGCGATGTTGCTCGGGAAAAGTGGCGACGAACTTCTCCTCCAAAAACTGCCGGTTGTAGATGCCGGTGATGGCGTCGTAGTAAACCTTGTCCTGCAACCCCAGTTTGCGGGTGTTCAGGTCAAGGGTGGTCCGGTCGGAAAGCCGGGTGATGCGCCGGAGCTGCCGGAGAACGAAATTGTATTCCTGGACGAGAAATTCAAAATCCACCGGGTCGCACGATACCCCCCGGCGGATATCCGCCAGTTTCTCCATGGCCCGGTCCAGAATCGCTTGTTCCCGTTCAAACAGATCTTCCATCCCTATCACCCATTCAGCGGTTTGAAGGCTATGATTTCAATATCGTCCCGGCGGTCGTTTTGTCCCCGGTATGTTTCGAACGTCTGCCAAATCCCCTCGGTAGTCGCGGCTAGAGGTTCTTGATGCCGATCGAGAAGCATCTGCTTGAAAACCTTGTAACCGAACGGACGCGGGGGGGAGCCGCCCATCTGATCGAAGAGGCCGTCCGAGGATACGTAAAACTTGTTGGCGTCGGCGAAGGGGATGTCCTCCACCGCAACTTCGCCGCGCTCCCTCAGGCGACCCTCGCCAATGGCCAGCTTTTGCCCCTTGATTTGCCTGACCTTGACGCCGTCGACTATAAACACGTGGAGGTTCGCCGCCGCCACCTTCACCGTGCCCCGCGGATCGATGTGGAATAGCGCCAAATCGCAGCCGTCGTGATAATGGGCGATATCCCGTTCGGCCTCGGGGGAATTCTGCCGCACGTTCAGGAGGCCGGCCAACCGGTCGTCCAAGCGTAACATCACTTCCGCCGGGTCCTGAAAATTCTCCGGCGTTGTCACCGCCTCGAGGGCCGACACCACCAGCATGGTCAACAGTGCTCCCGGCGGGCCGTGGCCGGTGCAGTCGCAAACCGCGAGTATTATTCCGGTGGGGAAATTTTTCATCCAATATATGTCGCCACCGACGATATCCCGGGGTTTCCAGAGGATAGCGTGGTCATGGAAATTCTTCTGGAATAATTCTTCCGGCGGGCGCAAATTGTCCTGGATTTTACTCGCATAGTGGATGCTGGAGACAATCGCCTCCTTCGCCGCTTCCGCCCGTCCCTTGGCGAGGCTCGACTCATGGGCCGAACGCTCCGCAGCCAGCTTGTCGGAAAGGAACGTCGCCAAGCCTTCCGCCGTTTTGTTGACCGAGTCCTTGACCAGCCCCATGTCGCCGTGGTAATCCCCGGTTACCCGGGCGTCGAATTCCCCCAGCGCGATGCGTCCAAGCACTTTTGACGCTTCGTTGATCGGCCTGGTTACCGAACCGACGATGGTTTTGGCGACCAGCAACAGGATTATCGCGGCGGCGGCGAGGGTAAGGAGGGAGACGATATCATTGTCCCGGCGGAGGTTTTTTGCGTATTGGTTGGCAGCCTGGGTTTGTGCTTCGAGGATGGTCGTCAGGGCGGCAAGGTCGGCGGAAATCTCCTCCGCAACCAACAGGAAAGAACCCCGAAGCGTCCGGACCATGTCTGCCGCACGGCCGGGTTTATTCCCGAGTTCCACGATTTCCAGTACCTTCTCGCGTAAGGGGCCGAGTTGTCCGTGGAGATAGGCTACCGCTTCTTTTTCATAATTGTCATGGGTGGGATATTGATCCAAGATCTCCTTGTAATGCAGAATGTTACGCTCGAAGCCGCCGAGGTTGTCCGAAACGGCGCCTTTGAATTGCTGGTTTTGTTGGTCGCTGTTGAACTCCTGGGCCAGGTCGTAGAGGCTTGCGCGCATGGCATTGAATTCACCCCGGGCGTTCGCTACCGCCGCCAGCGGACGGGTGATGGCTTCATAGGAAAAATTGAGGGCGTCGGCGAGGCGCTTGTTGTTGGTCATGCCGGTGACTGCGACGACGACGATGGCAAAAATGGCCAGGGTGACCAGGATGGTCAGCCGACGGCCGGTGGTGGAAGTGAAGGGGGTGAACCAGCCCGCTTTCTCCATAAATTGGTGCTTTCCTCTATTATCGGCCGTTCTTATTTGTTGTTTTCAACCGGGGTTATTTCTCCTACGATATTGTCGGCCAACCAGTCGATGCTGCGCTTTTCTTCGTCATTGAGGATCTTTCCCTCCGCTACCCTGAGCACCTTGCGATTGTCATAAAGAGGGCCGGTGAAAATTTCCCAGCCATTACGGATGCCGCGGTGCACCTTCGCCACCGCCGAGCCTGTTCCCGGCGCCACATTGGGACTGAGGACGTCCATGCGGACGATGTCGTCGTCGAGCCCCCCCCAATAATCGGCGGCGCGCCATTTCCCCTCAAGGAGATCCCGCACCTGGCCCACCATGTAGGGCCCCCAGTTCCAGCTCGCACCGGTCAGGTAAGCATTCGGCGCGCAGAACTGCATCGGCGAATTGATGCCTATGCACCACACCCCTCGGTCTTCCGCCGCGACTTGGCTGGCGACGGAATCCTGGTGGGTGGCGATGACATCGCAGCCGGAGTCGATCAATTTCAAAGCCAGTTCCCGTTCACGGGCGGGATTGTACCAACTGTTGCTCCAATGCAAATCTACCACCGCCTCCTTGTTTACGCTCTTTACCCCCAATGCGAAGGAGTCCAGGGCACGGATGACGTCTGACGTGGGATGAGCGGCGACAAAACCGATGTGATTGGTCTTGGTCCGGAGACCCGCGGCAATGCCGTTCAAGTAGCGGATCTGATATATCCGGCCGAAATAGGCACCGAGGTTTTCCCTTACCTCCAAACCGGAACAGACCAGGAATTTTACCTCCGGGTGTTTCACCGCCATTTGTTTGGCGTATTCGAAAAGCGATTGGCTGGTAGCGAAGATCATGCCGCAGCCCTGGGCGATCAATTCCTCGAAGGCGGCCAGGCATTTTTCATCCTGGGGAACGTCGGCGATAGCCGGGCATTCCAGGCCAAGTTGTTCCATCACCGCCAGGCGCCCCTGATTTTGCGCATAGGTGAAGCCGTAGTCGCCGATATTCCCGACGAATAGAAAACCGATCTTCTGGGCAGAAGCGGCGGTTTTTGTCGGGGATGTACCGGTGCGGAGCGGTATGTTGGCGGCATTGACGATTAAATTCTTCGGAAAAATGCTCCGCAAACCGTATCGTGAGGCGGGGGTCTGGGCGGTGGGCATTTTTAAATCACTGGCTGTCCGTTTTTCATGCAAAAGCATAAAAATCGTGACGCAAAGGGCGCCGACTCCCAGCCATAGCCAAGCTTTTTT
Source organism: Planctomycetota bacterium (assembly GCA_031548865.1). Taxonomy (GTDB): domain Bacteria; phylum Planctomycetota; class SZUA-567; order SZUA-567; family SZUA-567; genus JAJBSZ01. The sequence continues at coordinate 13,684 of JAVBQR010000132.1, read as the reverse complement.
CATGGTGGGTGGTATCCTTGTTTGCAAGTAATTTGGGGGATCGATTACGAATAAGGTGTGGATAGAGTGGACTTTATTAGGAAATAAAACTGCCCTAATGTTCGATTTTCCTTAATAATCCACAAATATGAATCAAAAATTAAACTATACGTATTTCACACTTTATGGCAAGGGGCGGGGTGCGGTATTTTATATTTCTTACCCCCTAATTCGTAATGGTTTATCGATAGAACAGAATATTTTAGTAAAATTAATGCAAATCCTTCCTTTGGTGAAATCGATGAAAGCGAACGCTTTAGACAGTGATTTTGGGAGAAAAATGTATCCGGCTAATCAAGCCGGGGGGTCGAGGGACAAGGGCAGGGTGAGGCGGATACAACGCCAGGTCTTAATAGGTTAGATGCCGTTGAACGATAGTCAGCGATCGCGGTGGCAGAGTAATAATATTCCACATATGGCTTGTCAGGGCAGTCCCTACCTCTCGATCATGTACGGCCGCTTCTCCGTCGCCGGCGTAACCACCACCGGCCGAGTCGGCTCCTCAACCATATACGGGCGCGTATTGTATTGGTAACTCGGGTCCCGGAAATAACCCCGGTTCATTCCCTCGTTCACCCAGCGGTTGATCTCCTGCAAAAGCTGGTCCGAGGTACGAATTGCCGGATTTTTTGCCAATTCGTCAAACTTTATTTTGACAATCCGATCCGCCGCCTTGTTGATGGACAAGGCCAGGACCGGTTCCTTCTTAATCTGGTCGACGACCTCGGTCATCGAACGGATCGCCATGTTGAGGGAACCCAGCGTGTTCGGGATTAATCCCGGATCGATTCCGCCGGTAATGCCCTGGACCTGGGTGGCAATCCCCCGCAAATCCCCGGAAAGCCCCGCCAAATTGGTGATAAGCTGATCTGTCGCATCGCGGCGCTTGGCGAGGAGCCCCGTCACTTGGTTGACGTTGGCGATGGTTTGCCGCAAATCCTGGCCGAGGGCCGGATTACCAATTGTATTGTTCACGGCATTCCTGGCGTCCGTCACTCCGGCGTTCACATTGTCCATTATTGCCGGCATTTTTTCCGCCGACGTTTTTATCGTCGCCATTGTGGCGTTGGCGCCGTCCACGACGGTCAGGACCTTGCCCTTCACCTCAGCCACCGTTTCATTCACCTTCACTACCGTGTCGTTCACCTTATCCATCGAATCCGTGGCTTTGTTGACGATGTGACCGACACCGTCTTTCGCCACCACCAACGTTTCGTTTACCTTGTCCATCGAATCGTTGGCCTTGGCGACAATCTGCTCCACCCCGGTTTTCGCCGATTCAACCGTCGCCTTCGCCGTCGCCACCGCCTCGTTAACCTTATGCATCGAGTCGCTGGCGCTGTCGACAATAGTTTTTACTCCGTCCTTGGCCGTAGTGAGGGTCTCCTGGACCGTTGCCATCGAGTCGCCCGCTTTCGCGACAATGTCGTTCACCCCCTGCATCGCTTTTTTCGCGCCGTCGACGACCTCCTTGACATCGCCAAGGTTGGTCTTCACTTCCTCGGCGATGGAGAGGGCGGCGTCGGTGATTTTTTCCACGTCGCCGGTGACTTTGACCACACTTTCCCGCAGCACGTCCGTCAGCTTGGCGACGTTCTGCGAGGCGGTGTCGATGTTGTCGATAACGCTTTGCCCGCGCTGGAGAATGAGGTTTGTTTGGTAGGTGACGTTGTCGAGGTTGTTCGCCAGCGACTTCAGGTTTTGCCGGAACTGGGCGTCACCGACGATATCGTTCAGGTTATTGGTGAGCACGGTGATTTGGTCGCCGAAGGCATTGACCTTGGCCAGGACTTCCGAAATGTCCCCCGAAGGCACACTGGCCAGGCGTTGGGCGTCGGCGATGGTGGTCGAGCGCTTGACCATTTCGGCGGATTGCCCGGGCATTATTTCCAGGTAGGCGTCGCCGATTAGTCCGGCGGTGGAGACTTTCGCGGTGCTGCCGGCGGGGAGGAGGCGGTTTTCGTCGATATCCAGGACCAGCTCCATGTCGGTACCGCCGGGACGGATTTGGATGCTGGCGACGCGGCCGATCTGGAAGCCGCCCATCTTCACCGGCGCGCCTTCCTTCAAGCCCCCGACGTTCGGCATATTGACAATCACCCGGTAATGCCGGGCGAGGATGGAGCTGGTGTTCCCCCAGGCCATGAGCATGATGATGAGGATGATGATGCCGGCGATGATGGTGGCGCCGATGGCCAGTTCCATGGCCGCGGTGGATTTTCTGCCCGCCATTGTCGTTTACTCCCGATGCAAGGCTGTGGTTATTTAAGCATTCTTTTACTACGCCACGGTTTGGATTGGACCTTCCGCCTCGCCCCGCACGAATTGGCGAATCATCCGATCCCGCTCCGACGCGTCTGGGGGAAGTTTTTCCCGGCCGAGGCGCGCGTAGAGTTCCGGCGGTCCGTCCCCGACCACCCGGCCTGCGAAGAGCATGACGATGCGATCCGCCACCTTGGTTGCAACGTGCATGTCGTGGGTCACGACAATCGAGGTCACGTTCGCGTCCTTGAGGCTGGCGTGGGTTTCAATTATCAAGTCGCCAATGGCGTCGGACATTATCGGATCCAGGCCGGTCGTCGGTTCGTCGTAAAGTATTATCTCCGGCCGGGTCGCGATGGAGCGGGCGAGGGCGGCCCGCTTCTTCATGCCGCCGGAAAGTTCCGACGGCATTTTGTCCTCGGTTCCCGGGAGGCCTACCTGACGGAGCCGTTGGGAAACAATGTCACGGATTTTCTGTTCGTTCTTTTCACCCGCCGCACGCATCGGGAAGGCTACGTTTTCGCCGACGGTCATGCTGTCAAAAAGGGCGCCACCCTGGAAAAGCATGGCCATCCGCTTGCGGATTTCCCCGAGTTCAAAATTGTTCAGGCAGGCTAAGTTCTTGCCGAATACCTCCACCTCGCCCTGGTCCGGTTCCAAGAGCCCCAGCATGAGCCGCAATGTGACCGATTTCCCGGTGCCGGATGGGCCGATAATCACCAAGGTTTTACCCCGTTCGATATCAAGGGTGATCCCTTTCACCGGGTCGATGCGTTTCCTGCCCGAACCGAATCCTTTATACACATCCAGCAAACGGATGACACAATCCAGAGGTTTCTCCACCTCGCAGGCGAAGGACGGTATGACCTCATCCTGCCGAATCGGTTCCGGCCGAGCTTCGTTCGGCCTTCCCTTCCCCAGCGTCTCCAGATCGTCCTCGGACATCCGTCCTCCTTTCCCCGTGAGCCTCAGGTTTTCATTTCGTAAATGCTTTATGCAACCAGGAGTAAAATTCCATCCAGGTCGTGTCCGCCGCGTAGGCGAACGAATCCCATATCGGCTGGGCGTAGTAAAGGATAATCGACAGCACCAAATTGAGAATCAGAATCGCGATGCAGGAGGAAACGTTCGCCGACGTCGTCGCCTTGCCGACGCCTTCGGCGCCGCCGGTCGTCTTCAGGCCGTTACGGCAGCAAATCAGCGATATAGTCACCCCGAACACCAGACCTTTTGACAATCCCTGGACATAGTCGTAGGGAATCATCCAAGCCTGGATTTGCGTCCATTGGTAATGAAACTCCGCTCCCATGACCACGACCGTCATGAAGAGGCCGGCCATAATGCCAATCAGCATTGCGAAGCAGGTGAGGACCGGAGTCATGAAAAACGCGGCCAAGACCCTGGGCAACACCAGGTATTGAATCGGATTCGTGCCCATGGTGTCCAAGGCGTCGACCTGTTCCGTGACGTTCATGGTGCCGAGTTCGGCGGTGATCGAACAGCCGACCCGCCCCGCCAGCATCAGTCCCACCAGAACCGGCCCCAGCTGCCAGACCTGGGCCTTGGCGACAATCGCCCCGGTCCAACTTTGCACCCCGAGGGCGACAAACTGATTGTAGGAGGTGTAGGCGAGGACCGCGCCGGTGAAGGCGCCGGTGGTGAGAATGACCGGCAGGCTCTGCACCCCGATGAAGAAGAACTGCTGCACCAGCTCCTTCTTGTACGGCAGGCCTTTGGTCAGCCAGTACAGGCATTGCCAGAGGAGCGAGGCGATTTCACCCACGCCTCTCAGGCTGTCGGAGACCGCTTTGCCGAGTCCTAGTATATGGGTCATCATAGCGGGGCAATCCAAACCGGCCGAAACGCCTGCGAGCCGGGGAACGGGGCCAGGATTCATTAAGCATTTCCGGCACAAGTTGATTTTATCGTCAGATAAAATGTGCCGGAAACGGTAGCTGGTATCCGGCAAAGATTATTTTGTACGGGTTTATGGGGGGAATGGCAAGGAAAAAGGCTAGCCGCCGGCGCTACCGGCGTTAAAACATGCGTCGCGTGTTCCAGTTGCTGAACATCCCCTGTTCCCAGTTATCCATTTCGTCGCCGAAAATAAGCGAACGGTCGACGGCGCGGATGACTGCGGCGAGGTCGTTCGTGGCGGTATCCAGGTCGTCGTTGATAATCAGGAAATCGTATTCGCCGATCCTTTGCATTTCTTGTTTGGCAATGGCGAGGCGGCATTCTACGTCCTGTTTGCTTTCCGTGCCCCGGCTTTCCAGCCGGCGGCGGAGCTCCTCGGGGGTGGGGGGGATGATGAAAATGAATATTGCCTTGGGAAAGAAAAACTTGATCGATTCCGCGCCGTCCACTTCGATGACCAGGATGACCACCCCGCCTTTGGCGAGTTCGGCATGTAGAGGTTTTTTGGGGACGCCGTAATAATGCCCGTTGAACTGGGTGTATTCCAGGAGTTCCCCCTTGGAAATCATGTCGGTGAATTCAGCCACGGTGAGGAAATAATAGTCGACGCCGTTTACTTCGCCGGGTCGGGGAGCTCTGGTAGTGGCGGTGACGGTCCGGCGGGCGTTTCCGGGTTTGTTGGCAATGAGATTGTCGACCAGCGTGCTTTTGCCGCTTCCAGCCGGACCGGAGATGACCACCAACAGGCCGTCGCGAATTGGCATGGTCTGTTTCCCCCTTTTACTCTAATGTACCAGACTGCGGTGGCAAATTTGTTTCTGCCGCCTCTCATACCAAATTCGCGCATTGCTCCTTGATTTTCTCCACCGCCAATTTGGCCTGGACCGCCTCCTGGATAATATCCGTATCGTTTGTTTTCGAAGCGGTGGTGTTGATTTCCCGTAAAAATTCCTGGGCCAGGAATTCAATCTTTTTCCCGATTTCCCCGCCTTGGGTTAATGACGAACGGTACTGCCCTAGGTGACTGGCGAGCCGGTCGAGCTCTTCGCGGATGTCGGCTTTTTCGGCAATCAGGCACATCTCGCGTTCCAGCGCCTGGTTGTCGCCGGGAGTCATGCCGTTGGTGCAGATTTCCTCCAAACGGCTTTTCAAACGCTCCCGTGTTTTCGCGAGCGCGCTTGGGGCGAGGCGGTTGGTGATTTGCAGGAATTCCTCCAACGGAGCCGCCAGCGACGACAAGAAGCCGATCAGCTTCTCGCCCTCGACCCGGCGCATTTCCTCGACCTGATCCAGCGCCTGCAAGAGCGCCTTCTCAATCACCTTCCATTCCTCCGCCGTCGCCGGTTCCTCGGCGGAATGTTCGAAAACCCCCGGTATCGAAGCGAGGTCCCGCGCCGAAAGGTTGTCCTCTAGTCCCAGCTCCGCCGCGATCCGCCTCAAGGCCGCCACCGCTTCACCCGCAGCGCCGGCACGAATGGGGCAGGCCACTCCGTCATTCCGCCTTTCGAAATTGACGTAAATGTCCACCGAACCGCGCCGGAGGCGATCTGCTACCTGGTCGCGGAGGTTTTTCTCCGTTACTCCGAGGCTGGGCCGGGATCGCACGGAAATTTTTAGGCCCCGGTTGTTGACCGCTTTCACTTCGACCCTGACACTCACTCCCGCTTCGTCAGCCGAACCGACGCCGAAGCCGGTCATGCTGTGGCTGGGCTGCGGGGAGTTATTGGGATGGGCTATGTTTTCTCTTTTTTTCACAGTGTCGCCTTCGATGCAGGGGGTATATACCGGCAAATTATCGATTGCTTAATTACCGGATATAATACATCTAAATCCCAACGCTGTCCACGATCATTGTACCCGGCAGTTTACGTATCCGTTCCAAATCTAGTGGATTTATGCGCACGATCAGGATGGCTTCCGAACCATCGTACTCGGTTGAGAGTACCTGGGAGATTTCATTTACCAAAGCGAAACGCCGCCCGTCAGCCGCCTCGAACCTGAGCCTGACCTTGCTTAGTCCCTCGGCCGCCCGATCGCGCAGGTAGGCCCGTAGCGCCTCGATCCCTTCCCCGGTATGGGCGGAAAGGGGAAAGGCGGGGGAGACCTTGTGCATCAAGCCATGGATGGCCAGGGGTGCTTCCAAGCGGTCGATTTTGTTCAGGGCATAGACCCGGGGCAAATCGGCGATGCCGATTTCCTTCAAGGTCGTGTCGACTGCGTCAATTTGCACGCTGGCAAGGGGGTCGGAGGCATCGACGACCTGAATCAGCAGGTCGGCTTTGGCTGCTTCCTCGAGGGTGGCGTGAAAGCTGGCGACGAGATGGTGCGGAAGGCGGCGGATGAACCCAACCGTGTCGGAAAGGAGAATTTCCATGCCGTCGCCGGCGTCGAGGCGGCGGGTCAGGGTATCGAGGGTGGCAAAGAGACGGTCCTCGACCAGAGTGCCGGCTCCGGTCAGGCGGTTCAGGAGGGAACTTTTCCCGGCGTTGGTGTAGCCGACCAGGCAGGCCGAGAAGGTGCTCCCGCGCGATTTCACTTCGCGTTCCTTGCGGGCCTCGATTTCCGCAAGCGAACGTTTCAGGAGGGATATTTTCCCTCTGAGGAGCCGCCGGTCTGTTTCGATTTGCGATTCGCCTGGACCCCGCGTTCCGATGCCTCCCCCAAGCCTTTCCAAATGGGTCCATTTTCGTGCCAGGCGGGGGAGTTCGTATTGAAGCTGCGCCAGTTCGACCTGCAATATCGCCTGTGAAGTTCGGGCATTGGCCTGGAATATGTCCAGGATTACCTCGTTTCGGTCGATGACTTTACGGCTACAGGCGTCTTCGATGGCGGAAAGCTGTTTTGGCGAGAGGTCGTCGTCGACGACGATGGTGTCGGCGTCAGAGGCATGGGAAGCTTCGGCGATTTCCTGGAGCTTGCCTTTGCCGAAATAACTCTTGGCCACCGGGCGCTCCATCCTTTGGATGATGCCGCCGGCGATTTCACCGCCGGCAGTGTCGACGAGCCGGCCGATTTCCTCGAGTGGGTCTTCGCCGGGGACAGCTCGGTCGGGAGTGACAACGGCGCAGAGGAAACAACGTTCTTTAGCCAGGGCGATGTCCTTGGCGTGGGTTTTGTCGCGTGGTTTTTCCCGCATGAAGATCCTTTATTTTGGCATTCCGATTGTGGCATTGGCGAAGTATCTCTGCTATCGCGGCATACTACCTCTACAATGCTAGATTTGCAGGAACCGCCCCGCAAATCTAGCATGAATAACCAGTTGCGGTGACCTTTGTTCTTTACCGCCAGCGCCGTAATTATTGCCTAACCCTATACCCATGCTACTTTTACGGAAGTGGTTCCCGTAAAAGTAGCGTTGTGGGACTACTTGCGAAAGAAAAGCTTGGTGAACGAACTCCCCCGGACGCCCTTCACCCGGAATAAATTCGAGGTATTGGGAAGTTTTTCCAGGGACAGACCTTCCATTCCTTGGGCAGTGCAGCCTTCGAGATAGAGGTAGCCTCCCGGTTTCAGCACCGCCTTCAGGTTGCCGATAATCACGTTCTGGCCCGGGGCGTCGTAATACTGGAGGACATGATTGCAAACGATGAAATTAAAGGTGTGTTTCTTGGGCTTTTGCCGCATGTCGAAAAGGGTGAATTTGCAGATCTGGCGGAGCAAATCCCCCATGCATACCTCGCTCCCCTCGCATAGCGCATATTTGTTCAGTAGCACCCAGTAATTCTGGGTGAAGGCATCCTTGGAGGGGCGGAGATAGACTCCGTGGCGCGCTTCCATGATGCGGTTTTGATTAATATCGGTGCCGTAGGCTTCCATGGTCGGATTGCGGCGGTTTTTTTCAAACTCGCCCAGAGCCACCATGGCCATGGAATAAACTTCCTCGCCGCTGGAACAACCGGTGGACCACATGGTGAAATTGCCGGCGCGGGTGTTGCCGATGTATTCGCCGACGATGCGTCGGGTGGCATCGAAAAGATCGTCGTTGCGGAAGAGGCGGGTGGCAGTGGTGGCTTTGGCCTGGTTTTCGTCAAGAAAGACCTTGTTGAGATCGTCCTGAAGTGAGAGGGGATTGGTAGCTCGGCAGGAAATCTGCATGTTGGGCGCTTTCGGGGCGGGTTTGCCCGCTGAAGCAGCGTTGCCGGTCCGTCCGGGCGGCTGGGAGAGGGGCCGGCTGTATTTTCCCTTGTTGAACGGTGAATCCGCCATTGACTTCCTTTCGGTAATGAACCGCCGGCCTGTGGTGACCGCAACGGGGCAGCCGGACCGCCCGGGAAAAATCCCGTGCTGGCCCCGGCGATTAATTCGGAATTATATGGGTATAATCCGGCGTGGCAATAAAAATGACCCGAAGCGCCGGGACCGGAGCGGAAGGGGACTTTTCTTGACATCGCGCCGAGGCGTGTCACAATGAGGGAAAACTCGCAGTTCGCAAAAACCCCAAGGAAGTGTCCCCATGGCTCAGCGTAAACCCGCCAAGGAAACGGTCGGCCTCCGCCAGCACCAGAAAGCCCGCGCCGCCTATCGCTCCGCTTTCCCCAAAGTCGCGGTTCTGACCGGGGACTGCGAATTTCTCCGTTCGCAGGCTGTCGCCGACAGCCGCGAAGCCTGGGAAGCACACTTTCCCGGCGGGGACGTCGTAGTGGTTCGCTGTTCCGGTGAAGCGCGACCGGTAACCCTGCCGGATATAGTCCGCGAGCTTTCCGGCGGCAGTCTTTTCGGCAAGGAAAAACTGGTCCTGGTCCGGGACGCGGGGCGGGTGCTATTTCCGACTGCTGGAAAAGGTGGAGACGAAGCGGCCGATACCGTTCCGCTTACCGCTAATTCCGGCAACAAACCCCGCGATAGGGAAAAAGCTTTTGTCGACTGTTTGGAAAAACCGGCATCGCGCATCTGGCTTCTCCTTGAAACAGCCGATCTTCCCCAGAACCGTATCCTTGGGAAACGCTTGAAGGAACATGCCCTGATCGTCCCTTGTCCGCAGCCGAATCAGCGCGAACTCGCCCCTTGGTTGCAGGAGCGGGCCAAACAGGCCGGAAAGATTCTCGCCGATACCGCCCTGGACCTCCTCTTTCGGTCCCACGGCAGCGATCCAGGTTTACTCGCCTCGGAAGTGGACAAGCTGATTCTTTTCGCCGACGCGGCAGATCGTATCGACGCCGCCATGGTTGGGGAATTTCTGACTGGAACGATTGAATTCGAGTTCTTTGGTTATACGAACGCCATCGAGCAAAAGAACCTCAAGGACGCGCTATTCTTCGCCCGGCGCATTGCCATCCAGGGCAGCCGCGACCAAAAAGGGAAACGCGAGAACGCGGAAAGTTCCGCCCATAGAATTCTCGCCATGCTCGCCACCACCCTGCAAAATCTCATGAAGGCTCGCCTGGCCGCCTCCCGGCGCCTGGACGCGCACGCCTTCGCCGGGGAAGAAAAAATCGCCCCTTATCGGGCCGAAATGCTCCTATCCTCCAGTCTCCGCTACAGCCCCCGCGAACTCCGCCGCATGCTTTCCTATGCCGCCGAACAAATCCGCCGCAGCCACGACACTGGCGGCGACGTTCTCCTGTCACTGGAATTGATGGCAGTGCAATTCGCCGGAGGACTGCTGAAGTGAAGCGAGGAATTTGGCTGGTGAATTACTGGCCGGTTGACTATTAGTAGTCTATAGACTACAATAATAGCGCATGTGTTTAGGGGTGGCAATGAACACGATCAAGCAAACTCAGCTCTTCATCGATTGGTTGGATCGACTGAAAGACCAGACTGTGAAAAAACGGATTGTTGCCCGTATCCGTTTGGCGGAAAATGGTAGTTTCGGTGATCATCATTTTTATGCGGATGGGGTTTGGGAAATGCGGATTCACTATGGACCAGGCTACCGACTTTACTATGCGCAAGAGAGCTCGACCATATACCTCTTGCTTGCGGGAGGGAATAAGAAAACACAAGAACAAGATATCGAGAGAGCAATTGACATATGGGAAGCATGCAAGAAGGAGGGACTGGCATGAGTCGTAAAAAGCACCCCTTCACTAAAGAGGAATTGAGGATAAGCCAATTTGATGTGATGGATCACCTGAAAACCGAAAAGGATATGGCCGCCTACCTTGAGGCATGTCTGGAAGAAGGCGGCCCCGAGTTGTTCTTGATAGGTTTGGGGGACGTTATCAATGCCAAAGGCATATCTCAAAACGCCAAAGAAACCGGTTTTTAGCGGGAAGGAATGTATAAAACGTTTACGCCTGGACGACAACCGCAGTTTGATACGATCTGGAAAATTACCAAAGCTTTGGGTTTGACGGTCACAATTGGCTGTGGGCAGAATTGCAAGGAACAGCCGGCAAGGAAATCACCTCCACCTAAACGTCACAAGAAACACGAAGTGATCGCAACTTAGTGCGGTTTTTGAACCCGCGACTGGTATGAGCCCTAACCGCCAATACACAATGAAAATCGCGCCGCCAACCGCCAAGGAGAACCGTCATGCCCCTGCAGGAACGCTTTCTTGTCGAAGTCGATCTGACGACCGTACCCCTTTATACCACCAAATGCCTCGTCATCGGTTCCGGCATCGCGGGTCTTTCCGCCGCCCTGGCGGCGGCTAGGCGCGGCCCGGTTCTTCTCACCGCCAAGGCGGATTTGATGGAATCAAACACCACCTACGCCCAGGGCGGCATCGCCGCCGCGCTGGCCGACGACGACACTATCGAACTGCACATTAAGGACACGCTGGAAGCCGGCGGCGGGCTCTGCGACGAGGAAGCGGTCCGCCTGCTCGTTTCGGAAGGCCGCAAACGCTGCTCCGAACTCATCGATATGGGGGTCAATTTCGACAAGCACGGCGGGAAAATCGCCTTTACCCGGGAAGGCGCCCACTCCCGCCGCCGCATCCTCCACGCCGACGGTGACGCCACCGGCCGCGCCATCACCAGCACCATGATTGAAGTCTGCAAGCGGCACCCGGAAATACACCTGTTGGAAAAACATTACGCCATCGATCTTCTTCACCACGACGGCGTCTGCCACGGTGCCCTCTTCCAGGACACTCAGTATGGCCGCTATATTAGAGTGGAAGCCGAGACGACCGTCCTCGCCACCGGCGGCGTCGGACAGGTATTCCGCGAGACCACCAATCCCTCCTGCGCCACCGGTGACGGCTACGCCCTGGCGTTCCGGGCCGGAGCGAAATTGGCGGACATGGAGTTTGTCCAGTTCCACCCCACCACCCTCTACCTCGCCGGCGCGCCGCGTTTTCTAATTAGCGAGGCGGTGCGCGGGGAAGGGGCGTACCTGGTGAATCAGGCCGGCGAGCGCTTCATGCCGCGCTATTCCGAAAAGGCGGAACTGTCGCCCCGGGACGTGGTGAGCCAAAGCATTTTCAAGGAGCTGAAAGCAACCGGCGACACCTGCGTCTACCTGGATCTCCGCCACCTCGACCCCGACCTCGTTACCCGGCGTTTCCCCACTATCGGCCATGTCTGCGCCGACTACGGCATCGACATTCGGAAAGACCTCATTCCGGTGCGTCCGGCGGTGCATTACATGATGGGCGGGATAAGTACCGATCATGACGCCGCCACCGGGGTAAAGAACCTTTACGCCGCCGGCGAAGTTGCCTTTACGGGCGTCCACGGCGCGAACCGTCTGGCCTCGAATTCGCTTCTGGAAGGCTTGGTTTTCGGCCACCTGGCCGGCAGTGGGGAAGGGGATAAGCCGGGGCCGTTCCCGCTTGAACGCCTGAAGAAGCGCCTTACCGCCCACGGGGCGCGGTTGGATGTCGGCGACTTGTCGGCGTCGCTGAAATCCCTGACTTGGCGTAACCTCGGGGTGTACCGGAACGCCATTCGCCTTACGGAAACGGTGGAGACGCTGAAGGCGTGGAGTCGTTACGTTTTGGCGGAGCAGTTCCATATGCGGCCGGGTTTTGAGGTGCAGAACATGCTAACGACGGCGCAGGCGATTGCCGTCTCGGCATTGGCCAGGACGGAGAGCAGGGGGGCGCATCAGCGCAGCGATCATCCGCAGCAGGATCCGGCTTGGGCGCGGCACAGTTCAGTGAGTATCGAGGATATGGAGTTGTAGGGCGGCTGACTCGAGATGTATGGCGAACAACGCGGAATGTAGTACACTGGGGAGGATGTGCGCATTCACAAAGGAGAGCTCATGACCACCGGAAAGCAAGCGCTTCAGGACGCCTTGAACCACCGCCAACCCGCCAAGGTGCCTATCGACCTGAACGGCACCCTGGTCTCCGGGATGCACGCCAGTTGCGTTGCGGCGCTCCGTAAATATTACGCCCTTCCCGAACGCATGGTGCGGATGTACGACGTCTTCCTGGGCCTGGGATACATGGAGACCGACCTCCTGGAAGCGATGGGTATCGACGTCCAGGCTCCCCTGCCCCTGGCAGACAATATCGGCAGCCGCTACCGCCCCCTGGACGGCTGGAAGGAAATGCCCATGCCTTGGGGGCAAACGGTGCTGGTGCCGGGCCAGTTCGCCTGGAGCGTGGATGCCAACGGGGATTACCTCGGCTACCCTTCTGGCGACCGCGCCGCCGGACCTTTGGCCCGCATGCCGAAGTCCGGCTATTTCTTCGACGCCATAATCCGTCAGCCCGGGGAAATTGACGACGCCAAATTGGACCCGGCGGACAATCTGGAGGAACACGCCCTTCTTTCCGAGGAGGATCTGGACTATATCGCGGACCAGGCGAAACAAGCCGAACAGACCGCGAACGGCCGCGCGATTGTCGCCACCTTGCCCGACGGCGGCATGGGGGATATCTGTCACATCCCCGGCATGGCCCTAAGCCGGCCCAAAGGCATACGCGACGTCGAGGAATGGTACGTGTCCACCGTCTCCAGGCGGGATTATATCCGCGCCATTTTCGCCCGCCAGACCGAAATCGCCCTGGAAAACATGCGGCGCATCCATGCCCGGGTGGGAGATATTTTCAGCGCGGTGTTTGTTTGCGGCACGGATTTCGGCACCCAGACCGGGCAGTTCTGCTCGGCCGATTCCCTTCGCGATCTGCACATGCCTTTCTATAAGAAAATGAACGACTGGATCCACGCCAACACCGGCTGGAAAACCATGAAGCATTCCTGCGGGGCGGTTGAGCCGCTTATCGAAGTTTTCCTGGAATCCGGATTCGACATTCTTAACCCGGTGCAGTGTTCGGCTTCCGGCATGGATCCGGCGGAACTGAAAAAGCGTTACGGCGACAGGCTGGTGTTTTGGGGCGGCGGGGTGGATACCCAGCGGACCCTGCCTTTCGGTACTCCGGCCGAGGTGCGGCGGGAAGTTCTGGAACGCTGCCGCATATTTGTACGCCGGGCACGGCGTACGTCTTATGAGGTTAAAGTCCTCTGCGAGCCGTGGTGAAACGGAATCGCTAGCCCAAGGCAAATGCGTCGCGGTAACGCGGGGTGTGAAGGAAGCCGGCGGCAAAACTCGGACGGGACGA
>JAVBQR010000206.1:0-3711 GCA_031548865.1 Planctomycetota bacterium | reverse complement strand
ATTATTAGTGATGGTACCCCTACAACTCTTTGCGGAGAAAGGGGCAGGCGATTTGCCCGTACCTTTGCCGGAAGGGGGGGGTATACCACACCCCCCCTTATCGGCGGGAATACTATCGGTTTGAGCTAGGGTATTCGCTCGTACCGACCGGGCGAGGGTGAGGATAGCCGCCTTGATTTCATGGGGGAGACACTGCCACGCGGCCGAGATTTCGGCGAGGTCGGGGGGAATGGCAGGAAGTTCACTGTCAGTTAGTTTATCAGGCGAAACTGTCAATTGGCATGACAACGATGTTTCGGGTTTGTCGCAACTGTTGTTATTTCGAGGGTTGTGGTTATCGGAGTCCTGCCTTACAAGCAGGGGGTGACTGGTTCGAATCCAGTACTGCCCACCAATCATTCAACCCCTGTCGGCCCGCATGGGACAGGGGTTTTTTTGTGGCCGGAGCATTTTGGGCAGGCGAATTGTCCAATCTGCTATTGTTGGAAGAAAAGCGAGGCATTTTCTTCGGCAGCGACCTGATGTTCAGCTTCGGCGAATCGCACGGCAAGGTGACTGAAGGGGATGTTTGTCAACCGCATGGTTGCGGAGCCCCCCGGACCAAATATCGGCGCTTCGAACTTCATCCCACCGTATTCCGCAACCGCCCGATCCCCTCGATTTCCATTTCCAGCACATCCCCCGCCTTGAGAAACAGCGGCGGGTTCTGCCCCATTCCCACCCCGGACGGCGTGCCGGTGATGACAATGTCGCCGGGCTCGAGAACGATTCCCGCCGACAATTGGCTGATTAGGAAGGGAATGTCGTAGATTAGGTCGCCGGTGGTCGAATCCTGCCGCAACGCGCCGTTGACCCAGGTCCGGATTCCTAACAGCGGCGGCTCGGCGATTTCGTCGCGGGTGACCAGGCACGGCCCCATCGGGGTGAAGCCGTCCAGGCTTTTCCCGAAAAAGAACTGGCCGTGATTGTTCTGGAGATCCCGGGCCGACACGTCGTTGACTATAGTATACCCGAAAATATGGGTAAAAACCGCCTCGGGCCGGATATGATCGCAACGTTTGCCGATGACCACCGCCAGCTCCGCCTCGTAATCGAGTTTGTCGGTGATGTCGGCGTGCGCGGCGATGCGGCCGTCCGGGGGGACCGCCTGATTCACCCGTTTTGAAAAATAAACCGGATAGGCGCTTTTCTTGAATTCCACTCCCTTGAATTTCGCCGACTCGATGGCGTGGGAAAGGTAATTCACCCCGACGCAAATCAGGTCGTGGCGGGGCCGGGGAATAGGCGCGGCGAGGGTGACTTCCGCCAACGGCCGCCCCGGCGCGGCGCTACGCCGCCGCAGCGCTTCCGCCATTGGGCCGTCGTATTTTTCAATCAGCTCCAGCATGTCGTGGCAAACCACCCCGCAGTCCCGCAACGCGTGCACACCCGAGCCGTCCGGCGTGAGCACCCCCACCACCTCGGCACCGTTTCCGTCCAAATAGGTGACGAATTTCATAGCCCTCTCCTCAATAGCGTTCCGCTTAAAATAAAGCAAATCGTCCGGAGTTTTCACTTGACGTTGAAGCCGCAATGGATTACCATTAAGAGAATTAAATAGAGAAATTAGTCCGCAATATTTTTACCCTTTCGCCCGCTTTCCCTTCATAAGAACGGGAAGGAAGGTCGATAGGTATTATTTACCACGCCCGGTAATAATTCCAATATAAAAAATCAAACCTATTTGTGTGGTTTATCTTATACGCGGTAGCTAACGTGGAAGGATTTGTCATGAGCGCCAAAAAAGAACTCACCCCCGAAGAGAAGGCAGCCCAAACCGCTAAACTGAAAGCTTACATCGACGAGAAAATAGCCAACGCCAAGAAAGCCCTGGCGGCTCTGACTCCCTACACCCAAGAACAGGTTGACAAGCTTGTCAAGGCCTGCGCCAAGGTCGTTTACGACAACGCCGAAGAGCTGGCCCGCGACGCCGTCGACGAAACCGGCTATGGCGTCTACGAAGACAAGGTCATGAAAAACAAGAACAAGGCCAAGGTTATCTGGTGGTCCCTCCGCGACAAGAAGTCGGTCGGCATTATCGAGGAGGATCTGGTGAACGGCCTGGTGAAAGTCGCCAGCCCGGTCGGCGTGGTCGGCGCCATAACCCCGGTCACCAACCCCATCGTCACCGTAATGTCCAACGCCATGTTCGCCATCAAGGGCCGCAACCCGATTATCTTCGCCGTCCACCCGAAAGCGATGAAATGCTGCAAGAAGACGGTCGAATACATCAACGCCGAATTGAAAAAACTCGGCGCCCCGGAAAATACCATCCAGTTCCTCGACATCGCCTCGCTTGAACTCACCAACCTTCTCGCCCACAACGTCGACGTCGTCATCGCCACCGGCGGCATGGACATGGTCCGCTCCGTCTACTCCAGCGGCAAGCCGGCCCTCGGGGTTGGCGCGGGGAACGTCCAGGCTCTCGTCGACACCGACGTCGACCTCGCCGAAGCTCTGAAGAAAATCGTCCTCGGCCGCTCCTTCGACAACGGCATCATCTGCTCCGGCGAACAGTCCATCAGCCTGCCCAGGAAGGAATTCGACAAGGCCATGAAACTGGCGCCGGAAGCGAAAGCCTACGTCGTCCCGAACGACAAGCGGGACGCTCTCCGGAAGGTCTGCTTCCCCGAAGGCCACCTGAACCGCGCCCTGGTCGGCCGCACCGCCGTCGAAGTGGCTAAAGCCGCCGGCTTCGATGTCCCCGCCGGCACCCTGGCCCTGTGGGTCGAAGCCGTCGACATCCAGGACGTCCTCGGCAGCGAAAAGATGTTCCCGGTCCTCGCCACCTACAAGTACGACACCTGGGAGGAAGCGGTCGAAATCGCCCGCAACAACCTGGCAAAAATCGGCAAAGGCCATTCCATCGTCATCCACTCCAACAACAAGCAGCACATCGAATACGCCGGCACCCACATCGAAGTGTCGCGGGTGGTCATCAACCAGGTCTGCGCCTCCACCGCCGGCGGCTCCCTCCAAAACGGCCTCAACCCCACGAACACCCTTGGTTGCGGCTCGTGGGGCAACAACTCGATTTCCGAAAACCTCACCTACTACCACCTGATTAACATCTCCCGCATCGCCTACTTCCTGAAGGACCGCAAAGTCCCCACCGATGCGGAGATTTGGGCGTAAGTGAACGGAAATTTATTTACCACAGAGAACCATAAACCACTTTTATTGAGTATCAACTGATCACGAAGTGAGATGGTGAAAATCCTTTTTCACCACAGAGGCACAGAGAACACAGAGGTTCAAAGAGTCCTTAAGAAACTGGGATAGACAGAAATATCTGATAAATATTAAAAAGTTTATTGACCACCCCCGACTTTTCTTTTCAGTTACTCTGTGAACCTCTGTGTTCTCTGTGCCTCTGTGGTGAAAAAGGATTATCACCATCTCGCTTCGAATGTGGTTTTAACAGCCTCTACAGAAAGGTCATACATGAAATTACTCAGCATCAAGCCCACCGTCTCCATGTTCCAGACCTGCCAGGATTTCGCCGACGCCTACCAGCTTAAAGATACCGACCTGGTCATCACCAACAAATACATCTACGACCCCTACTTCGGCAAAATGGGCCTGAAGTGCCACGTCCTCTACCAGGAAGAATACGGCCTCGGCGAACCCTCCGACGAAATGGCCGAGAAAATCTACGCCGCCATGCCCAAG